>CBFDBS010000005.1:0-23005 GCA_965603105.1 uncultured bacterium | reverse complement strand
GCTGAATCGACCGTCCCGTAGCCTGTTATAACAACAGGAATAATGTATGGATCGAACTTTTGGAGTTCATCCAGAACCTCCAGGCCGGTCTTTCCAGGCATTTTGAGATCCACCAGCACCAAATCAGGGTGAACGGTTTTGATCTTTTCTAAACCTTCTCCCCCGTTTTCGGCGGTTTCCACCAAGTATCCATTCTTGGCCACAATTTGGGAGCAGGAATCCCTGATGGATTCTTCGTCGTCAATGATAAGGACGACGGGCTTCTTGAATCCCGTGTGCGTTGGAATTGAAACGTTCTCCATCTGATCTCAGGGTATTATAAAAATATCCCTCTTGTTTTCTCTATTCTGGGGATAGCAGTTTTTCGATATGGCTGATGAGCACATCGGGTTTGACAGGTTTATCCAGGTAGTCATCCGGCCCTACCATTCCTTGCTCTTCACCTTGGAATCTGAAGCGAGAACCAGTGATTTCCTTGACCGCCGAGATAAAGATGATTGGAACATGATTGAATTCTTTGAATTCCTTCGAAGTTTTGATGCTGTGGCAAAGCGAAAATCCATCAAAAAGGCTGTCCATCATAATGTCTAAAAGAATAAGATTGGGCTTTGCTGAAAATATTTTTTCCTTTCCTGATTTTGGGCCATCTGAAGAGAAAACCTCATAGTGTGATGATTCGAGAATTGAAGTGATGGCGTCGACGAAATCCGGATCATCATCGATAATTAAAATTTTAGCTTTGTTTTTATCCACTGTAACCTCCTTTAGTCTTTAAAGGCATCGTTGATTGCCAGTTCAAGCTCTTCTTTGCCGAAAGATTTAATGAAATAAAAAAAGATGTCCTGTTCCCGCACCTTGGCTTCCAGGCGCTTTGAGTTTTTTTTGGTAGTCATGATGATCTTCGTATGGGGATCGATGTTCTTGAGTATGGAGACAGCCTCGTATCCTTTCATTTCCCGGAGATCCACATCCAGAATGATACATTCAAACGGAAAGTCCATGATTTGTTTTAGGGCATCGGATAGATTTTTTCCTCTCTCCACCTGGTAGCCAATACTCTTAAGAAAGTGAGCCATGACTTTCCCGTCATTGACATTGGGGTCGATGATGAGTATCTTTTTTTCAGCTTCGGTCATGGCTGGCATCCTATCCATAACTACTGCAAGTCCTGTGCCATTTTAATTCTTTTTTTCAAAACGGGGGCAGTTATAAGTGCTTTAAAACAAACATATTAAGCGCCTCTTTGAATCAAGGCTACAAGCCGGAGGATTCCCTGGAGGGGGATTTGGGGAGATTTTCCCCAATAGCGGGAAAATTGAGGATGGGGTCGCCCAGTAAAAAAAAGAGAATGAAAGAGGGGGATAGAATCCTTTTGTAAAAAAATAGAAAATATTTTAATAGCATAACCGGGCGACCCCGTTCTATATCTCCTTAAAAGGATGGTGGACAAATTCCACTTCCTGAGGTCCATTTCTGTCAAGTCTCCAGGCGTTTGGCGATGCTTTTAATAGCCTTCAAGACGGGAGAGGAAATCTCTCTACCCTCGGAGATGGATTTAGGTTGAATTCCGAGGATATAAGAATTTTTGAGCTGTTGTGGATTTTTCTGAACAGTGACAGACGGCAGATATTTATGGGTCAAAGAAGTGTTGTTCAAGATATATGAGAGGGGAAGCACCGTAATTTTACCGGGCTTTTCTTTGAAATCTACAGCATCGATGAAGATGAGAGGAGTTGTCGGAGAGATCTCTTCAGGAATGTCGAACTTACCTGTTTCCGGTTCGATATACACGGCATATTTTGCTGTCGCTTGAAGGCGCTGAGCAAGTTTTAGGCCCGCCGCGTCATCGTTTCGGTTTTTTCGGCCGAGGCCGATAAAGACCGGGGGGCAGTCTCGACACAGAATATCCAGCCTCGTTTTCCATTCGCCTTCAGGAGCCTGCTTGATTTCAGCCATGTGTACGGAACAGCTGATGCAGGGATCGAAAGCCCGGATAACGAGTTCCATTCTGGCAGCAATGAGATCTTCATGCCCCTCATTCAGAAACTTCTGGGCCGCGATTTGACAGTACCTTTCGATATCATCAGCGTTTTGGGCGGTCGGGGTTATGATATCCGTGAGGGCGACAAGGCCGTCTTCTATCTCGTAATGATGAATAAGAAGCCCCCGCGGGGCTTCCACCAGCCCTGTCCCCTTCCCCTTTCCGGCGGAGTATTTCACAATCGGCGGACAGTTGGAATCTTTCAAAATTGCATCAATCAGGACCGGGATCTTTTCGAAACAGTAACAGATCTCAAGGGCTTGAGCCGCGTTATGGAAGAGGGGATTTTTCTTCCATCTTGCGTTGAAATATTTTTTATAGAATAGTCCTGCCTCGCCTTTCAGCCGCTCACCGAGATTGTTCACTCTGGCTAAAGCTCCCACTGAGTAGGCTTTTCCTTTGTATTGGCTGTGTTTGGCGTAGGAATGAGAGACGATAAATTCGTTGGTGAGAGCTTTATAATCATCTCTCTGGAGGGATCCACCGTTGGAGAGAAGGATTTGGTCTCCCCAAAAACCGTATTCTCGATCGCCTGGATCACAGCAGACATAGAGTGTTTCTTCTTCCGGGTTGTCGGGGTAGTCGATCTCGCAAAACAGGGAAACTGTTTTGTGTACAAAGGGCATGAATTGAATGGCGCGGCTTTTGATCCACAAGAGCTCATCTTTGGACGGAAAGCGGCCGAATCCCCCGATTTGCGGATTTTCCCCGTGGATGGGGCGTCCGCACAGGGTCTTCATGATGTGATTGCCGAATTCCTTCATTTCGAGGGCGATTCTGACCTCAAACTCGTAGTCGGAAGCCATGGCGATGGCATTGGGGAAGCCCAGGTAGTCAGGCAGAGCCAGGTAATAGGTGTGCAGCGAATGACTCTCGATCATTTCTCCCATATGCATTAATTCTCTGTAATGCTGGACTTCAGAGGAGACCTGGACGGACAGCGCATTTTCCATAGCGCGGATGGCCGCCAGCTTATGTGAGACCGAACAGATGGCGCAGATCCTGGGAGTCAAGCTGACATCCTCTTCCGGAGTCCGTCCGACTGTCAGCCGTTCGATGAGGCGGGGCCCCTCAAAGATGTTAAGTTTGACGTCGGTGACCACTTTGCCGTCAATGGTGACGGAAACACCTCCATTGCCTTCCACGCGGGTGAGGTGATCTATGCAAATTGTTTTCATGTCCGCTCCTTTGCTATGGAATCGAAAATTTCCCCGAATTTCTTGCCGGAAAAATTAGCCAGTTTCTTCTGGATAAATTCCGGATCGAATCCCTTTTCCTTCAGCAGATGATACTCTGAAAAAGAATTAGCACCTTCGACGGGGCCCCAGCATCCCACACAGGGAAGGTTATGGTTGATGCATATGGATCCGCAGCCATCTGCCGTTAATGGTCCCAGACAGAATTCTCCCCGCTTGAGGAGGCAATCATTCTCGTTGGATTTGCAGGAGACGCAGACAGGCCGGGGGTATTGTTCGGGTGGGTTCCCCTTCAGCATGCGGGTGAAAAAATTCAAGAACTGTTCTTTGCCTATAGGGCAGCCCGGAAGATAATAGTCGACATCTATATAAGTGTCGACGGGTTGGGATTCAACGGGTGAAGTGTGACTCATCTGATGTTCTCCGTATATGGCTTCATAGTTCTCTTTCCACTTCAAGTTTGACCTGAATCGGCTCTGGATGCCGCCGTAGGTCGCACACAGCCCGATGGCGACCAGAATATCAGCTCTTTTTCTGATTTCATTGACTTCTTCAATTTCCTTCTCCGTCGTCACCGAGCCTTCGACCAGGGCGATGTCCAGATGGCCGTCGATGTTATCGCTTTTGGCCATGGCGAACGATTGAATGTCTGCCGCGTTGAAGATGTCGATAAGCTCTTTTTCGCAGTCGAGAATGAGGAGCCCATCTCCGGCACAACCGGTGAGCTCGTAAATTCCTATCTTCACTTTGTCTTTTTTCATTTCATTTCCCCCTAGATCAGCTCTCTCATGTGTAGCACGTTCCAATAGGTGAACACCGGTCCATCAAGGCAGGTATAGATGTAGTCGATGGCGCAGTGTCCGCATTTGCCCACCCCGCATTTCATCCGTCTTTCGAGAGTCATGAGGATCTGATCTTTAGGTATGCTGAGATTCACCAGTTCTTTGAGAACGAACTTGTACATGACCGGCGGCCCGCAGACGAGGGCATAGGTGTTGACCGGATCAATCTTTGCCAGTTTGGGAAAAAGAGTGGTGACGACACCGGTGTTCTCTGTCCATTGGCCTGTATCGTCTTCATCGACAGAAAGAAAACACTCCAGGTCTTCTCTCTTCTTCATGGATATAAATTCATCGCGGAAGATCATTTCGGCCGGTCTTTTCGCTCCATGGAGAAGAATGACACGCCCGAATTGATCACGGTTGTCCAGACAGTAGAGAAGGACCGAACGCAGAGGGGCTGCACCCAGGCCTCCCATGACTATCAGGATATCTTTGCCCACCATATCGTCTACGGGAAACCCGTTTCCGTACGGCCCCCGCAGACCGATGAGGTCGTTTTCTTTGAGGTGATAAAGTGCGTTCGTTACTACGCCTGTTTTTCTGATGCAAAATTCAAGCAGTCCGGGACGCGACGGTGTGGAAGAGATTGAAAACGGTGCTTCGCCCGCCCCGAGCACGGAGATCATCACAAACTGTCCCGGGCGGTTGTGGAAGGACAGCGCTTTATCCATATCCGCAATCCTGACCTGGAAAAATCTGACATCGGCTGTCAAATCATAAGTGCGCACAATTCTGGCCTGTTCAGGAAGGAACGGATTTGTTTTTATGTTTTGTTGTTTGATGGTATTCATTGCCTCACCTCCTGACTGAGCCGCTTCCAAAAGGCATCCACTTTTTGACCTTGGAGGGATTGAGCGACTGTTTTGACATTGATGTCGACCGGGCATGTGACTGCACATCGGCCGCAGCCCACGCAAGCGGGTTTTCCGTATTTTGATATGAAAGCCTGAAGCTTGTGAGTGTACCAAAGTTTGAGCCGGCTCGATCTTTTTTCTCTGAAATTTTCTCCTCCGGCTACGGCAGAATAGTTTTCGAGGGTGCAGGCATCCCAACAGCGCATGATGTCGGACGAATCTTTTCCCAACACAGGATTGTCAGCAACATTGTAGCAGTTGCAGGTGGGGCAGACGCTGGAGCAGGAACCACAGGCTAAACAGGCGTTGCCCAGCTCTTCCCAAATCGGATCTTTGAATTTCAGCTCCATCATATCTGGCATAGAGATGAACTGGAATTCAGATTGGAAGGCTTCATCCCGTTCTTTGCGCCAACGCATAAACTCTTGGATATCACTGTCCGTTACGTCTTCATCGAAGAGGTCAGGTTTCACTCTTATCAGATCGTCTCCGCGACTGGATCCTATCCAGACCAGATAGTTTTTTCCCAGGTCTGTGAAGAAGAGATCGTATCCTTCCTCGACAACATGGGTCTGGGTTGATTGGCACATACAGTGTTCGTCCGGCCAGCAGGAATGGCCGATGATAGTCAGGTTTCTTCTGGATTCTGTATAATATGAATCCTCGAAGGTATGATTAAAGAACTGTTCCATGATAAGAAGGCCGTGGATGTCGCAGGGATGGACACCAAAAAGAATTTTTTTGGAAACATGTGAAAAATCTTCTTCAAAGCTTTTTGGATTGGCTTCGTACATCCTGAACTCCGGAGGGAAAATCAGCTTTTTCGGAGGCAAGATGGTCCTTTGGTAATCGAGATCGATTTGGTCGAAATCGCCGATATTTCTAAAGATGTGCTCGTTTTCTTTCTTTTTTACGGGTGCCCACATCTCCGAACCATCTTTGATTTCCTCTAAAAAGGAAAATAGATTTTTTTTGTGAAGTTTGACAATTCTCATTTTGTATCCTTTATTTAAGCTGTGTCGGTTGGACATTTGGGATAATGCAATTTGTATACCATTTGCGTCGGCATGAGCCGGATTTGTGACAATTCTCTAAGTTAATGATAATAAATTAATTATATTGGCCTTTTCAGAGAGTATCGAGATGAGTCCCTCGCTTGTTTCTCTGTTTTGGGGAATTTTCCCTCACTTGTGTTGCACTATGACCTAACCGGCCAGGATCTCCAGCTTGCTGAGTGTGGTTCTGACGTGATGATCTGTTCCCCAGATACGGATGGAATGTTCCAGGGAAGATTCCTTGCCGCAGGTGATGAGCTTCGGGCCCATGGCCAGGCAGTCATGAGTTCTCTGAGTGTGACCGTCCAGAATTTGAAAAGAGAAGCCGCTTCGGGAAGGAGAAAAAAGCACCGGGAAACTGACGGGCCGGGCAGGGTTGTTTTTTCCGGTCTCGTTGATAATAGTGACAAACCGTCCATCTCCAATGGAGTCGCATCCTGATAGTGGTTTTGAAAAGGGAGAGAATACCGATGATTTTTTCCCATCCTTGAAATCGAAAAGATGAGCTGCGGCGACTTCTGAAAGGGCCAGAATTTTATCTCCTGGATAGGGCGCGATTTGCAAGATTCTTTCATCTGGGAATGCTGCCGCCGAGACAGTCCCTTGTTTCAGATCCCACTGCTTGAGAAAATGATCCCGGCCCAGAGTGTATATCCGTCCCCAGTGATCCGTGGCCAGAGAAAGAATGGGGCCGGAATGGGCGTTTATCTTCTGCAGACTTCTGTCGTTCAATGCCCAGATGTACACACTGCCGTCCCTGTGTCCCGTTATCACGCTGTCTTTCGGGAACGCAGCCAGAGCGCAAACAGGGGAACCTGTTCCCTCCAAACGGATGAGTTCTTTTTTTTCGAAGGACAGAATAAGGGCTTCTCCTTTCCCGTTGAGCAGCAGGATATCGCGCCCCAAAAGGCAAATGGCTGTCATCTGTTCCTGGAAGGTATAGAAAATACGGTTGTCGAGGAAAGTGATGATGAATACGCTTCCCCCGTCTCCGATCCCGGCGATCTGATTCTGGGCATAAAAGCGAAGTCTCTCGGGTTTAATATCCGAAGCTTCAATCCCCATAATCAGGTTTGGCTGTTGCTTCAAGTCTGTGTTCAGTTGGGGAGAAAATTTTCTCTCTTGGGGCTGAAAGGATTGGACTTTTCCCTCTTTCCATGTTTCGAATTCGGTGCGGAATTTATCATGGCTGAGGATATGCTGTTCATGGGCGGTCCGTAAGACGTGTTTCTCTTTTTTAAAATCGCCCAATAGAATCAAGTCCCCCCAGTGGTCGATCCTTTTTTTTCGGAACAGCTCAAGAATTTCATTGCAGAGCAGCCGTGAAGCGATGGAGTTGTCCAGATCGTAGAGGATTGTGTTTCCTTCCTGATAAAACACGGTATCCTCTAGAGTCGGTTCTTGGAGAAAGGCCAGATGTGTTTTGACACTTTCGATGGCCACTTCCCTTTCTTCCAAATTGAGGCGCCGTGTGGAATGAGTGGCTCTGAAATTGACCTCGACATCCAGTTTTCCCCTGAAATAAAAAAGGTCGATGATCCTCTGGAAGTAGGCCTCATCGCGGCACCCGTCCAGAAGAATCAGTTTTTTGTCCTTCTGTTCATTCAAAAACTTCTGAAAGTACTCTTCGGGTGCTTCCTCATCTTCGGATAAAAAGTCATCCTGGTAGTGGACGGGATCGACGTGGGACTTCAGCCACTTCAGTCCGAGGATGCGGTTGAGAATCCGCTGGTCCTTTTTCCGGTCTCGCATCAAGTGCAGGATCTCTTCAGGATTCACTTTGCCGAATCCATTGACGAGAGATTGGCAGAAGTATGTTTTCCCGGTCCCTGAGTCGCCGTTGACGGCCACCACTGCTCTTTTTTTGGTTTCGATCAGAAAATGGATGGTTTCGGAGAGCTCATAGAGTCCCCTCTGGGCGGGTGTGAGCCCCAAGAGGTTGACCGCTCCGACGTTATAGAGATAGAGTGTATGGATAAATTCCGGAAGCCCGATCTTTCTGAGCGCGGCCACAGCCTCTTCAAAGAGCCTTTTGTTTCTTGTTTTCAAAAGCTGAAGCAGAGCGATGACGATATCGGCGCTGACTCCCCCTCTACCATCCTTCTGTGCCTTTCCGATTTCACCTAAGGCCCAAGCAAGGTAAGTTCTGAGCTTGGGCGAAGGATGATCTGTAATTTTGAGCAGGGCTTGCAAGGCATCCATGGCGGGATAGCCGATCTTGCCCAGGGCCCAGATGGCCTCTTCTTTCTGTTCGATAAGATGGACCATGGTTTTTTCGCCGCTTGGCGATGTGACTGTCATCTTGTCGGGTTGATTCAAGATTTCGGCCAAAGGTTGGACGGCATCCTTTTCCCGGAGATTCCCAAGGGTATAAAGGATATTTTCCCGAATCTTGGAGCAGTGAACGGGGAAGCGGTTCAGCGCTTCAAGAAGTGCGGTCGTGGACCTCGAATCCTGAAGGATGCTGAGGATGACGGAGGATTGATAGGGGATGCCGCTGGTCAGTTCGATTTTCGGATCGAGAAGGAAATTCAAGCATGGCCGAAGAAGGGCCGGAGAGGTCTCGCTGACAATTCCCTGAAGCGGCTGCATTATTTCCAGTATCAATTGGAATGCCTCCTCGCGTTTTCTCTCATCTTCGGTTTTTTCCCGGAGTCCGGCGAACGCATGCCGGAACCGTTCTTCAGCAGTGAGAAAATCAAGGATGCCGTCAAGAAGAGCGTTGTCCGCCTGGAACAGGGCATTCCGCATTTCCGATTCGAATGAGACCTGTTCTTCACTTCTCGTAAAGTGACCAAGAAAGACATGGAGATCTTCATAATTCGATTGTGCTTCCCGTCTCAGGACGTGGCCTTCCTTATCCCATTCAGCCACATCCATGCCTTTGAGAAGCCGGAGGGCATGGAACTGGAGAATCCAGCCGATGGATTCCAGGGCGATCAAAAAAGGAAGAAATTTTTTTGGCCGGGTCTGTGAGTAAGCTTCAAAAAGATTTTTATCAATATCCTCTTCTTTTTGACAGCAGGCATCTTGCGGGCAGCTTTCGAGAAGAGCAAAGGTCAATCTTTTGGCGGTTGACCACAGGGAACTGACACAGAAAATTTTCGAGATGTTCTTGAAAAAAGCAAGCCTTCGATCCTCTTCGAGCCGCCAGATT
This sequence comes from uncultured bacterium, assembly GCA_965603105.1. Classification (GTDB taxonomy): domain Bacteria; phylum Acidobacteriota; class Aminicenantia; order Aminicenantales; family Aminicenantaceae; genus CBFDBS01. The sequence goes on along the minus strand of CBFDBS010000005.1, from coordinate 13,860 downwards.
TGGAAGAGGAATTCGTTTTGGGCCCGTTCGTAAAGGCTTTCCGGATTGTCTTTCCAATTTCCATGTGGATCGACAAAGACCTGTTTTTTTGGCTCGAACTCCTCGATCAAAGCCAGGGCAGCGCTGATAAATGATTGTTTCGAAGGAGGTTTGATATCGGGCATTATTGTTTTCTTTCAGGATGACCGCTGCTTCGGAGGGACAGAGAGATTTTTTAAATCTTCGTCCAGATCGGAAGATTCAATTGTTATGAGCCATCCTTTCCCGTAGGGATCCTTTTTGATCAGAGGAGCATCTCCTTTGAGTTTTTCATTGACCCTGACCACCCGTCCTGTGGCCGGGGACCAGATGCGGTGGATGTGGCTGTCGGCATCGGTAATCCTGGCAAAAACTTCTCCTTGATAGATGTTCTTGTTTTCGGTGATGAGTTCGATGCTGTTGATTTTTTCGATGGGTTTCAGGAAATCGAAAACGATTCCCACAGTGGCCAAAGATTCACTCTCTTTCCGGATCCATGTGTGGCCTTTCATGATAAACAGATTGGAGGGCATTTCAGGCTCTAAGGATTTGTCTTTTTCATCGTTACCGCTTCCCGCCAGCCTCATGGCCCGTTGGACCAGGCTTCGAAGTTCATTAGGGGTAAAGGGTTTGGCGATGTAGTCAAATGCACCCATTTTGATCGACTGGACGGCGGTCTTTATGGTCGGATATCCAGTGACCATGATAACAATCGCTTCCGCTCTATTCTGTTTGACGGTTTGGAGGAGGTCCAGTCCGCTGATCCCAGGCATCATCAGGTCAGTGATGATCACTTTGTATTTTTCTTTTTCGTCTTTTTTTAACGCCTCTTCCCCACTCAGAGCCGTATCGATTTTGTAGTTATCGGAGAGGATGGCCTTCCGGATGCTTTGGCCGACAGTGATCTCATCATCGACAACCAGAATTTTTGTTTTGACTTTGGTCATCTTTCCTCCTTGACTGCTGTCTTTATTGGTGCAGCCGGCAGGCTGATAGTGAAAGTCGTTCCGTGTCCCAGCTGGCTTTCCACCAAAATTCTTCCTTGGTGCTGGTTGATGATGCCGTAGCTGACAGCCAACCCCAAGCCGGTGCCGCTCGTTTTTGTTGAAAAAAATGGATCAAACAGCTTGTTGATGTGTTCTTTTTCGATTCCTAAACCCGTGTCTTCGAATTTGATCTCGATCGATTTCTTTTCCGGAAAATACCGGCTGGATAGGGTCAGGGTGCCGCCTTCCGGCATGGCCTCCGCTGCATTGACCATGAGATTCCAGAAGACCTGTTTGATTTTGTTACGGTCGAGCTCGATGGGAGGGAGTTTGTCCTCGAGTCTCTTTTCGATCCTAATGTTCTGGAAGGAAACCTGGTTTTCAAGGAACTGCAGAGTGCGGAGGAGCGTATCGTTGACGTCCGTGAAGGCTTTCTGGGGAGGGCTTTGCCGTGAGAACTCGAGCATTCCCCGGACAATCTCGCTGCAGCGTGAGGTTTCTTCGGCGATAAGACTCAGATTTTCGTAGAAGTCCTGACTTTTTTCCGTTTTTTCCAGCATGAGATGGGTGTTGATCAAAATAGAGGTTAAGGGATTGTTGATTTCATGGGCGACGCCCGCTGCCATTTTTCCCAATGAGGCCAGCTTTTCAGACTGAATCATGGAAGCCTGCATCTCCCTCAGTTCCATTGTCCGCTCTTCTACTCTTTTTTCCAGGGTTTTGCCCCAATGGACGAGCTTTTCGTTGGCCTTTTTCAGGTTTTGAGTCATCTGGTTGAAGGATTGTGCCAGTTGACCGGTTTCATCCTTGAAGGCGACTTCGACTCTGTGGTCCAGATCGCCCCGGGCGATTTTTGTCGTGGCCAGAACCATTTGTTTCAACGGCTGGATGATCGTCGAGGTGATAAAAAAAAGCATGATCAACAGTCCGATGACGCTCAAAAAGGCCATTCCGGCAAAGGTGAGCATAACTCTGTTTCTGAGGTCGATATACGGTTTTTCAAGCATGCCCACATAGAGAATACCTATGATTTTGCCACTGATATCTTTGATCGGTTCGTAAGCGGTGATGTACCAGTCGTTGACCACAAAGGCACGGCCTATCCAGGGCTTTCCCTCTTGGAGAACGTCCTGGTTGACCTCTCTCGACACACGCGTTCCTATCGCCCTTTGCCCGTTGGTGTTTTTGACGTTGGTCGTGATGCGCAAATCTTGCTGGAAGATAGTGACGGTTCCGATTTCTCTTCCCTTGTATTTTTCTCCCCGGAAAACGATATCTTTGACCCGGTCGACGATTTCTGGATTGCGATTGAGGAGAATGCCTGTATAAAGCACTCCCAGGATATGGCCGGTATCATCGATGAGAGGTGCGGAGGCTTGAAGCATCATCCCGTTTTCCTCATGATCCTCTTGCCGGGGAATGGCCATTGGAGTGGGAATGAATGGGAGATAAGCCTGCTCAGCCAGGAGCCTGCTTTCTTTGAGCAGTTCCTGTCGCGAGAAGATCTGGGTTCCCGAAACGACGTCTCCGTTTAAGGCTTCTCTAACCAGAGGATTGCCGGATTGGTCGTCTCCCCATATATCAGGATGCATTGACCGATAAGCGACCCGGCCATCCGCGTCCGTCAAAGTCAGGATGTCCAGCTCGAAATCGATTCGAACCCGGTCAAGGTATCTCCGAAGGAGGTTCCGATCGTTTCGAACCAGAGCCTGTTGGAGCGATTCCCGGGTGGAATTCAGGCGGACGATGTCCTTCAGATGGCTGAGTTTTTCGTTATAAACCATCCCGGCGGAAGCAAGGTCGTGCCTGACTTTTGCTTGGGCCAGATCGAAGATAGTCCTGTGCTCGAGCCTTGTGCCCAGGGTGAGGGTCAGTAAACCGCCGAAAAGGATCACGGCTGAAAAACTCAGGATCAATTTAATCCTGAGAGGAAGGTTGAGAAATCTTTGTAATGTTTTGATCTTGACCTCCACACAAAATGGATGTTGCAATTTGTGTGCCTTTCAGCCGTGGAAATATCTTATGCCATATGTCCTCTTTTTTCCAGGGGTTTTGGGGGAAGGAGCAAAAATGAAAAATCGGGCTGGAATTCAAGTCTGGGGAATTTCTCCCCATTTGTGTTGCATTTTATCTTTAGAAGGCAGGCTAGGACGGGATGTTGAATTTTTTTATTTTGGCCAGAAGTGTTTTGCGGTCGATGCTGAGAATTTCCGCTGTCCGACTGCGGTTTCCATTTTGGGCTTTGAGGACAAGAGCGATGTATTCTTTCTCGATGTCTTCGAGAGGTTTGAATTCCCCGTTGAATGATCCCATGAAAGAGCTGTTTCTTCCAATCCCATGGTAGATAAGGTCTTTCAATCCGATCTCTTCTCCCCGGGTGAGAACGATCGCCCTTTCGATGGTGTTCTCCAACTCACGGATATTTCCGGGCCAATCGTATTCCAAAAGCGCTTTTTTCACTTCCGAAGAAATGGACTTGATGCTTTTTTTGGATCTCTTTTTGTATTTTTCCAGGAAGTGATCGGCAAGAAAGGGGATATCTTCTTTCCTCTCTTTGAGTGGGGGGATGTGGATGGGGACAACGCTGAGCCGGTAATAGAGGTCTTCGCGGAAAGTCCCTTTTTGAACGCATGCTGTCAGGTCTTCATTGGTAGCGGCGATGATGCGGACATCCACTTGAATGGAATTCGTGCTTCCGACCCTGGTGACTTCCCGTTCCTGGATGACTCTCAAGAGCTTGGCCTGGATGTTTAGGCTGATGTTGCTGACTTCATCCAGGAAAATCGTTCCCCCGTGAGCCACTTCAAAGCGTCCGTGTTTGGTTTGATGGGCTCCGGTGAAGGAGCCTTTGATATGGCCAAAAAGCTCACTTTCGAAAAGCGTTTCGACCAGAGCGCCGCAGTCGACAACCACAAAAGGAGCGCTTTTTCTTGGGCTGAGTTTGTGTATCTCTCTGGCAATGAGTTCCTTTCCGGTTCCGCTCTCCCCGGTGATCAAAACGGTGCTGTCTGAAAGGCTGACGCGTTTCACCATGTCGAGAACCTTCTCCATAGCCTTGCTTACTCCGGTCTCCATGTCGAAGACAACCTTGGATTCCAGCTCCTTGCGCAGTGAGATATTTTCGAAATACATTTTTCTGTTGTCCAGAGCCTTTTGAGTGATGATCCGCAGCTCTGTGGGACTGAAAGGCTTGGACAGATAATGGAATGCACCGCGTTTCATGGCTTCGACGGCGGAACCGATGGAGGCGTAGCCGGTGATGATAATAACCGGCGTGGCCGGATTTTCCTCTTTGAAGAGTTTCAAGAGTTCCATTCCGTCCAGGCCGGGAAGTTTTAAATCGAGATAAATGACATGAAAGAATTCTTCCTTGAAGAGTCTCAAGCCTTCCTCGCCGTCTATGGCCGTCCTTACGCTGTGGCCTTCTCTTTCAAGGACTTGTCGGCAGGAATCCCGGATGGCTTCTTCGTCGTCGATAATCAGAATGTTCGAGTTAGGACTCATGATTGTTATCCTTATTGAAAGGAAGTTGAATGATAAAAGTGGTTCCTTTGCCAACTTCGCTCTGGACTTGAATGGTGCCCTTGTGCCTCTGAATGATGCCGTAGCTGATGGCCAATCCCAAACCTGTTCCCTTGCCAACCTCCTTGGTCGAAAAAAAAGGTTCGAAGAGTCTCCGGCAGTCTTCTTCTTTTATTCCCTGTCCTGTATCTCTGATCTTGATTTCCAAATGCCCCTTGTCTGGAGCACAGACTGTGACCAATGTCAGTGTGCCTTTGCCGTCCATGGCTTCGGCGGCATTAAGAATGATGTTGGTGAAAACCTGCTGCAGTTGGGCCCCGTCGGCCGATATTTTCTTCAAATCCGCGGCATACTGTTTGTCAACTTTGATGTTTTGAAAAAGGACTTGTCTTTCCAGTAAAGAAAGTGTTCCATCAAGCAGTTCGTTAAGGTCGATATTCGATATTTCCGGCTCCTTGGGACGGGCAAAATCGAGCAGGCCTCTGACGATATTTTTGCAACGTGTCGTTTCGTTGATGATTTTCTTGAGGTTTTCAGCCGTTTGACTGCCTTCTTCCGCATCTTCCAAAATAAGGTGACTGTACATCAGGATTCCGCCAAGAGGATTGTTGATTTCGTGAGCCACGCCCGCGGACAGCTTCCCAATGGAAGCCAGTTTCTCTGATTGGATCAAATGAGCCTGTATCTCCTTGATTTCCCGGGTCCGTTCTTCGACCTTTTTTTCGAGCGTTTTCCCCCAATCCACAAGCTTTTCGTTGGCCATTTTGAGTTCTGTCGTCATCTGATTGAAGGAATCGGCCAGAGATCCGATTTCATCCCGTGATTTTATGATGAGCTTATGGGACAGGTCTCCTCTTGAAATATTTTGTGTGGCCTCGACCATCTTTCCCAGAGGATGGATGATGCGGCTGGTGGAAAAGTAGAGCAGGATGAGCAGAATGACGACGCAGAGGGCGGCAATGATGGAAAAGGTACGCATCACTCTGTTGCTCGTTTCGAGGTATGGCCTCTCCAGCATCCCGACGTAGAGGATGCCGATGATGAGTCCATTGATGTCTTTGATGGGTTCATAGGCGGTGATGTACCAGTCGTTGACGACAAAGGCTCTGTCGATCCATGCCTTTCCTTCGACAAGAACAGCTTGATTGACTTCAGCGGAGACTCGGGTCCCGATGGCTCTTTCTCCCAACTCATTGCGGACATTGGTGGAAATGCGCAGATCGTTTTGGAAGATGGTCGCCGTGCCAATTTCCCGTCCTTGGTACTGTTCATCTTTGTAAACCAATTCTTTCACACGATCGACGATATCGGGATTGCGGTTGATGAGGACTCCGCCGTAAAGAACTCCTACGAGCTCTCCGTCGTATTCTATAGAGGAGGCCGCCTTGAGCATCATGCCATCTTCTTCTTTGTCTTCAGGCCGATAGACAGCCTTGGGCGTGTCGACGAACTCGATATGGGCTTTATCGGCCAGTTCCGGATCTTCTTTGACCAGCTCTTCTTGGGGGATGATTTGAGGAGCGGCAAAGAGCCCTTTCTGCAAGGCTTTGTTGACAAGATAGCCTGAAGATTGATCGTCTCCGATAACACCGGGATTTCGTGTCCGGATGATGACTCTCCCTTCGTGATCGGTCAGAGTTAAAATGTCTAGACTGTATTCGATTCTGACCCGGTTGAGATATTGAAAGAGTAAATCTTTTTCCTGATCCTTCAGAGCCGACTGTATGCCTTCCCTGGCAGCCGTTAACCGGATAATGTCTTTGATGTTGTCGAGTCTTTCGTTGAAAACCATCCTGGCTACGTTCAGGTCGTTTTTGACTTTGGTCTGCGCTTCGGTAATGAGGGTGTTTTTCACCAAGCGGGAGCCGAAGACCAGTGAAAATAATCCACCGATAATGATAACCGCAATAAAGCTTAGGATGAGTTTTGTCCGCAGTGAAAAGGCAGGAAGTTTCATATGTGAGCTCAAATAAGAATTAAAACTCAGTATATAACAAATACCAATTTTTTTCTCGATTCTGTGCAAAGATATATTCCTCACGGACTGCTCACGGCATCGATAGAGCATACAAAGATTCATTCTTTATATCCGTTAGGTGTGTAAACATCACGATACATTTTGTCCAAATGGTTGCAGACCTTGAGATGTGTTCTTCATGTCGAATCGCCGTCTTCGCCGCAATGAGAAGATCAGATTGGGATTGAGCTGGTGAGCATCCGACTCCAAAGGAAGCTAAAGGCTGTTGAACTCATCAGGGTATTCTGTCGCGTTTTCTCTTTTAGGATAGGTTGCGAGAGAGGCGATTAGCGAGATCTCATGAGGACTTCGGCAGCCAGTGGGTGGAAGCGGCTGTGGACTGAGTTAGATGAAACTTTGCCTATTCACTTTTGTATGGGTTCGGGCCCAGCCTTTTGAGGATTTCTGTCATCTCAGTGGCGACGGTGGCGAATTTTGGTCCTTCCGATGCTGAAATCCATTCCAATCTAAATCGCTCTTCTTCCAGCCCAAAATCTTCCAGCATCAGGTTGATCGCATCCGCTCTTTTTTCCGCCGTTCTGTTACCGTCCTGATAGTGGCAATCGCCAATATGACAACCACACATCAGGACTCCATCAGCCCATCCTTTTGTCAAAGCATTCATTATAATATTAGGATGCACCATACCTGTACACATGCTGCGGATGATATGGATATTGGATGGATATTGCTTTCGCGCAGTGCCTGCTGAATCTGCGGCTGCATAAGAACACCAGTTGCAGCAGATCGCAATAATGACCGGTTCATGATCGTTTGTCATTTTAAATGCTCCCTGTTACGGATTTGATCATTTCTTCAAAATAGTGTGGCTTGAAATGCCTGACAAAAATGCCTTCTTTGGGACATGTGGCCATACAAACGCCGCAACCTCTGCAGATGGCTTCATTGACATCGACAGTTTTTTTTATCCTGCCGTCCTCTTGCTTGTATTCAAGGAGAATTATCGCTTTGGCCGGACAAGGATCAATGCAGTAGGCGCAACCGTCACATTTCTCATCGACGACGACCGAAATAGCCGGAGATTTAACCAGTTCTTTTTTGGAGATAATTCCGGCGACACGGGAGGCCGCCCCTTCACCATCTATAATGGCCTCCGGTATGCCCATTGCTTTTCGTGCAGATCCGCACATGAAAACTCCATCGGTGTTGAAGTCAAGGGGATTGAGAAGTCCGAGTTTTCCTATGAAGAAATTCTTTTCGTCCCTTTGGAGCAGGAGATCCTTTTCAAAATCTCCTTCCTCCGAATGAGCTCTCATATCGATTCCTGTTGCCACAACGATGGATCCAATTTCGATATTCTCTTTTGTATTGTTTCTGACGATCTCAGCCCCAAAGTTGCCGACAAACCCATTCACTCTTCCCACTTTGGCCTCTGTATAGATCTTCACTTTCTCGTTTTTCTTGAATTGATCAGCCATTGTCTCGACATCTGTGTTTTTGTTTTCTTCTTGAGTGCCAAGAGCGGCTTCTTTTTCTACGAGATAGACGTTGAGACCGGCTTGCCCAAGTTTTAAGGCGCAAGCCATCCCGCTTGGAGTTCCGCCGATGACCAGGCAGGCCGGTGTGACCGGGACGTGAATCTCATCTAAAGGCTCTAGCAAATGGGCGCGGTTTAGACCCATTCTCATGAGTGTCTTCGCCTTCTCGGTGGCTTTGTTCTTGTTTTGTGAATGAACCCATGTGCATTGGTTGCGCAAATTGACGATTTCCATTAGATAGCGGTTTAACCCCCCCATCTCTGTGTGAAGGAAGAAAAGGTCTTCATGCGTTTTTGGCGAACAGCCCCCAATGACGAGCCTGTTGAATTCTTTTGTTTTTAGAAGTTCTCTGATTTTTACGCCGTCACAGCCGAAAGGAGTCACTTCCACATGTTTCACATGGGGCAGGGATTTTGTATATTCAACCAGTTCATCCATATCAAGAAGCCCGGCGATGTTCATTCCGCAGCGGCAGATAACAGCCAGAGCGGAGGATTCATCATCCGGCTTGACCGGCAAAATATCTTTTTCGGGGGCTGGACTGACATCCTTGCCCCGGGAAGGAGCCAGCAGAGCCGCTGCCTGTGATGCTGCAGAACAGCCAAGGATTATGGCCTCATCAATTCCTTTTAGCTCCCGTGCGCTTCCGCATATAATAATTCCATCCGATGAGGGATGGGTTGACTGGAAATCCTCGATTGTTTTTGCCAGTTCTCGCGCACTTTCACTCGGTTCGCAAGGAGGGACCAGGATGAACATTTCTGCGTTGAAGCTGTTCTGGCCATAGCCGATCTCAACACTCCCGTCTTTTCCTTGGGAAACGGATAGGCCGTCAGTCTTTATGAAGTTGATTTTGGCCTCTTGAGCTTGGGTATAAAAATCATGGTAGTCTTGTCTTTTCAAATCCAGATCTTCGTAAAAAACAGATATCGAGGCATTTGGATTTCTTTCCACGGTTCCCATCGCTTCGGCCGCTGCGGTCATAAAACCGATGGCTGATGGGTTGTTGAGCACAAACCAGGCGAGAGTCTGCGGCTCTTTTTTGTCATCGCGTTTGACGACTCCTCCTGTCGGGCCTAATCCCGAAAGAAGCCTTTCGTATTCAAGCGCGGTGAGTACATTTTCCAGGTGGCCGTATCCATACTTTCCCAGGGATTCCGGCTTCATTTCATCCGTGCCCGTGGCGACAATAACCGCCCCGACATGGAATTCCGTTTCTGTTGGTTTCTGGCCAAAGGCGATGGCTTCCGGACCACAGGCTTCAACGCACGGCGGGATCTCCTTGTCTCCACACTTGCCTTCAAGAAGGTAAGTGCATTTTTCGGGATGAATCAGAGCCTTCCGAGGCGGGAAGGGAGAATAAAAAGAAATGGCTTTGGAAAAACTCCGGCCGAAGTTGAATTCCATGGGAATTCCTCCCACAGGACAAACGGGAAAACAATCGGTACAGGCCGTGCACTTCATGGGATCGACATATCTCGGTTTCTTGATCACTTTGACTTTGAAATCCCCTGCTTCTCCTTCAAAACTTTCGACGTTTGCATAAGCCACAATGGTCATATTGGGATTGCTTGTTAACTCCAGCATACGGGGCAGTATGGTGCACGTAGAGCACTCATTCGAGGGGAACATTTTGTCAATTTGGGCCATCTTGCCGCCGATGGTTGGTTTTTCCTCGACAAGGATGACTTTGAAACCTTGATCCAAGAGTTCAGCGCTGGCCCTCATTCCTGCCGGCCCACCGCCTATGATCAGTACGGTCCCTTTCATAATGGTTGACCTCCTTCCTCCAGTATTATTTCTGTTACGATCCGTCTGGTATAAATCAGATATTTGCCGTCTTCTTCAATCAGATGTGTCTCAAATCCCTCCTTTTCATATTCCGTCATTTTTGCCCTGGCCTCGGCTTCAGTGGAAAGGCTTCCACTGTCCCACATGAATTTTCCCCCTTCAGTTTTAACGGCTGGGTTAGGCATTATTCCTCCTTATCTTAAAGTTTGGTTTTGTGAGTGCTTGTGTTTTCAATTTCCTTCTGATATTGTCCTCTCACCACCCTCCTCTTCTCCAACCGCTCCAGACTGGAAAACCGATCTCATCCCTGAGCTTGAGCTTCTGTTCTCCTTTTATGACTAGCGCAGCAATCACAGCCGGGTTTCCTTCAAAGACGACCCTCGAGCCCATGACCTCAATCTTATCCTCCGGCTCGATCTCGATATCCTGATTTTCGATGAACCAACCGGGTCCCAAATGAACGGAAATATTCTCTTTGTTTGTTTTCACTATGAGGTGAATACCGTAGATCATCCCTCTGATAGGGATAATCTTCTCCACCTTGACAACCGATCCATAAATTGTTTCGACTGTGTTGGGATTATACAGCCTTCCATACTGGTTTCCCGGTCCCCAGCCTCCACTGCCGCTCCATCTCGGCCTTCTTTGGGCATACGACTCGGAGACAAGAAATAAGGTGATCAGGAAAACAAGAGCCGTCAAAATGACATTTTTTCTCATGGTTTACCTCCTGTATCTCTTTTTCCATGATTGCTTTTGTTGATAAAGTTGATCGGCGAGGGCCCTGCGGAGGGTTTCGGCGGCGAGTTGGGCACAGTGCACATCCTCTTCGGGCAGGCCTCCGAGATGGTGCAGAATAGAGTCTGCACTGACTTTGGCCAGAGCCTCGGTGAATGATTGCCCCTGGGCCAGTTGGGTGGCCATACTCCCGCAGGCGATCGTCGTTCCGCACCCGTCTGTGAAAAAAGTGCACTCATCAACTTTGTCCTTTTCCATTTTGAGAAACATTTCCATGGTATCCCCGCACGAGCCTTGGACTTTTGCATAGCCGTCAGGGGAATCCAATTTGCGCAAATTCTTAGGATTCTGCCAGAGGTCGATAACGATCGGCGAATAGCGTTGTTTCAGATGTTGCATTATCTGTTCTTGAAGCTGTTGGGCATATTTATCCAGGTCTTTGTTATTGTCCATGGCTTTTCTCACTCACTTCACGGCAGATATTTCCGCCGGTTTGAGGTGAATCAATTTTGAGTGAACATACGTTTCTTAACCGATGCCTTGTGATTACCATTTTCCATGTTTTCGTCTTCCTCTCTTTCTTTTTCCTCTTCCTTTATTTCTCCCGCCAAGAGGGAGATAATCTTTGAGCAATGGGCTTGCCAACTTCATCAATCCACCTAAAACCATGGCCGCAGTTTCGATGGCATGATGTTTTTGCGGATGGCTGCTAGTCAATGGCTTAGGTTGAGCAGTCTTGTGGCTTGCCAATTCCGGAGTATTGGCCTTCCTTGGTGAAACTGAATCCCCTTCTTCTAAAATTTGATAGATAGCATTATTTGGGCATTCATCCATACACTGAAGGCATTCATTGCATTGATTGTGGTCGATAACGGCGATGTTGTCGAAGATCGATAGAGCTTCGGAAGGGCAGACAGAAACACAGACGGCACAGCCTTTGCATCTTTCATCGTCAATAATTATGGACATTTCTCGGCTTCATCTTCGGCTGATATTCTAATCCTGCATGTTGTTTGTGTGCCTGCATCTTTTGGTGTCTTTATTTATTCTTGTATCCCTTTCAGGTTCTATCTCCAGGGGCCTCGGCCATAACCCCAGCGGTACAATCTTCCCCAGCCGGCGCCACAGGGTCCTCGGCCAAGTCTGAAATTACCGATATAAGGTAAATAGCCGGTCTCAGAGCGGAGGACACCAAGTCCGGAATAGCCTCTATTCAGGCCGTTGCCTCTCCCCAGGCCCCTCCCATATCCATAATTGCCGCGGACCTGCCCATAAGCTCCCTGTCCCAGGCCCAGCCGTCCAACGCCGGGATTGTAAAGTCCGTAGCCATAAGTGCCGCCGGCTCCTCTCCCGTAACCGCGCCCGATATATCCCCCGCCGAAAGCTTCCCTCCCGTATATGTTCAAACCTGGAGTTTCATAAGAGTCAAGCAGGGTCTTTTGATCCTCGGTCAACACGTCTCTGATCTTATTCTGGTGTTGAATCTCTTTATTTTGCATCTCATTTTCAAGTTTATAGATAACATCCAATATTTTTCTCATTTCGGTTGGATCCTGACTTCTCTGTGCCTCGAGTTCCTCGAGTCTCATCCAGTTTGATCTCAGCTGTGAGTTGAGAAGAAAGAGATCCTTTTCGAGCTCAAGCTCAAGGGTGTCGATCATCTCAACCTGCTCCTGTGTTAGATTCAATCTCTGGTTGTCCTCTGTTGTTCCTGAATCCTGGCGGTAATATCTTTGTGCTGAGATTTCTTGAGCAAAGAGAAAAAATGAAATGAAAACCATAACGGAAATAACTGTTCTTTTTTTCATGTTTATCCTCCTAATTTATCTCCGAAAATAATCCAAGACATCCTGCAAATTATCAGATAGCCTTTTGATGGTCTCTTGGGGCATCCCGGCATAACCGAAGCGAATGCAGTTGGGAGCGCCAAAGACCGAGGCGGGAACGGCGCTGAATTTTTCGAGTTCCATGGCCTTTTCAACGAAGGCGACATCATCGACTCCTAAATCCTCCGGGAGCTTGACCAGAACACTGATGGCACCGGAGGGGAAGTCTTTGTCCCTCCCCGCCAGGCTGAAGCCTTTGTCGCGGAGGATGGGAATGATCAGGGCGCACCGTTCCTTGATCTCCTCTTTTATTCGAGTGATCATGCGGGGGGGGATTCCGTTTTCGAAATCCTGAATTTCTTCCTTCAGGATATCAATAAGCATTTTTTGACCGAGTGTGTTGGGGGATGAGGAAAAGGAGCGGATCAATTTCGGCATCCAGGAGTTGGTGAAGTTCTCTTCGGCAGCAATCACGTACCCCACCCTGGCTCCGGGGATGAGGTATTCTTTCGATGCGGAACTGACAACCACCGTTCTTTCGGGGGCGAAAGAGAGCATGGATTGGGGCTGGCCTTTGTAACGGATATAATTATAAACCTCATCGGAAATGAGAATCAGATTTTTCTTGCGGGCGATCTCAGCAAGCTGCCCTAATTCTTGATCGGTCAAGATATCCCCAGACGGGTTATTGGGGAAATTGACAAGCAGGCATGTGATATTATTTGTGTCGATCTCTTCTTCCAGTTTGTGAAAATCCGGATTGTACTCTTTGTCGAAGAGATTAAGAACGACGGGATTCCCACCGGCGTTGAGAATAATCCCTTTGTAATTGCTCCAGTGGAGAGGCATGAGGCCGACATTTTGTTTGTAGGCCAGAAGATGCATGACAATGGACAAGCCCTCTGTCGCTCCAGAAACGATAGCGACGTGATTTTTATTGAGTCCATCTGGAGGGAGGCCCGGCTTGTTTTTCAGGTGGTAAGCGTATGTCCAGAAACGGGCGACGAGCTGACGGAGTTCTTCAAGACCTGATGACGGTCCGTAGTAGACTTCTTTTTCCGGAAATATGCCGATGACTTGGCCCTGGTCACTGCGGATAAAATCGGGATTTATGGCCGCTGTGATTTTGGCTTTGGCCGCTATGACCGGAATGATCGGTTCCGAGGAGAGGACCTTCCGGATTCCCTCCGGTAAAAGCGCCCAGACGCGGTCCAGGAGAGGAGAGGTGAAAGATTTCTGTTGAGACATCAGAAGTTCTCCCGAATCGCTGTTTCTTTCAAAAGGGAAGTGACAACTTCCCGAACGTTTTGGAGTGTAAACGGATACTGCTTTCTCAGCCGGCCTAAGCTTGCTGTGGGGGAGATGGTCGACGACAGTCCGAGTTTGGCAACGATTCTTTGAACCGGAATGCCAGTTTGCACTTCGATATCTTTGAGTGACATTTGACCGGTGATCAAAAGGCT
>CBFDBS010000004.1:0-24540 GCA_965603105.1 uncultured bacterium | reverse complement strand
TCGACCGGACAAATCCCGATGTCGTCTATGTGGGAGCATTGGGGCATGAATGGGGTCCCAATCCGGAGAGAGGTCTCTATAAAACCGTTGATGGAGGGAATACCTGGGATAAAATCCTTTATGTGGACGAAAACACCGGGATCGCTGATATGGCGATGGATCCGGCCGATACCAGCATCATCTATGCTGCCATGTGGGATTTCAGACGCAAGCCCTTCCATTTTCGAAGCGGAGGGCCCGGAAGCTCCATTTACAAGACGACGGACGGAGGACAAACATGGAAGAAGATCATCAATGGTCTTCCCGAAGGAGAGTTCGGGCGCATCGGCCTCGATGTCTGCCGGACAAAACCGGATGTCGTCTATGCCCTGGTTGAACACCAAAACAGCGGAATTTTTCGTTCCGAAAACAAAGGCGAAACATGGATCAGGATGTCCGACCAGAGGACCTACGACCGGGTCAATTTCCGGCCCTTTTATTACAGCAAGATCACCTTGGATCCCAACGATGACATGATCGTTTATGTTTACTCCGGCTCATCTTATGCCTCGCGGGATGGAGGGAAAACATTTACGACAATCTCCCGCGATACCCATCCTGACCATCATTTCATGTGGGTGAATCCCAACAATTCCCTCCACCTCATCGACGGTAATGACGGAGGTATCGATATCTCCTATGATGGAGGGCAAACGTGGAGGGGTGTCCGAGCGGGTGCCTGGTCCGAAGTCTATCAGGTCGGATTTGACATGCGCAGTCCCTATTATGTCTATGTTGGCTTGCAGGATAACGGGAGCTGGGGCTGTCCGGTCAACACACTGGATCCCAATGGGATTTTGAATTTCCACTGGTATCCCATCGGTGGGGGCGACGGCTTCTATATCCAGGTGGATCCCGAGGACTATTCGACGGTTTACAGGAACGCCCATATGGGTGGGATATCCCGGTTCGATGTCAAAACCGGAGATTCCCAGGATATCAAACCCGTGGCCGGACTGGGAGACGAACCCTTCAGATTCAATTGGAATGCTCCGATCCTCCTTTCTCCCCACAAGAACAACGTCGTCTATTTCGGAGGCAATTTTCTTTTCCGATCCACGGATGGGGGATCCTCATGGGTCAGAGTCAGTCCGGATCTGAGCGGCGACGATCCTGAAAAACAAAAAGATTCGGGAGGAGTCACAGCCGACAACACCGGTGCTGAGATTCACTGCACTATCTACACCATCGCGGAGTCACCGCTCAAAGAGGGAGTGATCTGGGTTGGCACGGATGACGGGCTGGTCCAGGTGACTGTCGATGGCTGTGAGATATGGAACAATGTCACTCCGAACATCGGAGGTCTTCCGCCCGAAAGCTGGGTCACCCGCATCGAAGCCTCCCATTTTGACGAGGGAACGGCTTATGCGACCTTCGACAGTCACCGTTGGGACGATTACAAGCCCTATGTCTATAAGACAACCGATTTTGGGAAGACTTGGACATCGATCACGTCAAATCTTCCTCCTGTCGGCTACCTGCACGTTGTCAGGGAAGATCTGGAAAACAGGAATTTGCTCTTTGTCGGGAGCGAATTCGGGCTCTTCCTCAGCTTCGATGGGGGCGAGAGCTGGATGCCCTACAAAAATGATTTCCCCACCGTTGCCGTCCGGGATATCCAAATCCATCCCCGAGAAAGAGATCTTCTTGTCGGGACCCACGGAAGGGGCCTCTGGATCCTTGACGACATTCGGCCTCTTGAGAAATTGACGCCCGATGTTTTAGGATCCGACGCCTATCTTTTCGATGTGCTGCCGGCCACCTTGTATTCGCTGAAAAGCTCCTCCATGTATTCGGGGCCTCATGAATTTAGTGGCCCCAATCCTTCGTACGGGGCATCTATTACGTATTATTTGAAGGAGAGCCCGGATAGTGATGATATCTTTGAAATCGTGATCGTCGATTCTTTAAGCAGGGAGGTCCGTTCGCTCCGGGGGACAACAAAGAAAGGCTTGAACCGTATTTATTGGAATTTGAGGGAACAGATGGGCGAACAGCAAGAAAGCGGTACTTCACAGGGTGGTGGTAACAGGAGATCTTCCGGCGGGCCTTACACACTTCCCGGAGAGTACAAGGTCGTTCTCCAGCTCAATGACCTGAAAATAGAAAAGAGCGTCACAGTCAAACCGGATCCGCGGCATACATTCACTTTCGAAGACAGAATGAAAAACCAGATCTTTGTTAAAGAACTAGGTAGAGTGATGATGAGAGGCAGAACTTTGATTTCCTCTATGGAGAATCTCATGGAACAGCTGCAGAGTGTGGAAGAGAGGATGAGATCTGAGAATATCGTCCGCCAGGATTTGACGGACACCTTAATGAATGTCAAAAAGGAAGTCGGAGCGATTCAAGAAGCCTATTCCTATAGTGTCGAAGGAGCGACAGGATATAAAAGGCCGGTGCTTGTCGCCTTGCGCGGCGGGACTCTACCCGAACAGATTTCACGCCTCATGGGTTCGGTCAGCCGCTACCAAGGACCACCCACTCAGACCCAGATCGACCAGTACAACGATATCACATTGCGAGTTGTTCCACTTCTGGAAAAAGCGAGAGATGTTCAGGATAAGGATATTGCCGCTTTGAACCTACTTCTGGAGGAAGCCAACCTTCCCCCCATAAAGAGGGTGGAATAGAGAGAAGGCCCTCAAAGTCAAAATACGAGGGGCCAGTGGATTCGATTTGATTTGCAAAGAGTGAAAAGGAAGGTCTTTCTGTTTTGAAAAACTTGCCGGGAAAACTGCGCTAATTTCATTGAAGAGAGTTAGATGTTGGCTGCCCGGTCATTGATTGTTGTTTAAAATGAGTTATACGAGCCGGATAGGAACACAGCTCCATTTTTTTGTAGCTGTCCAATCTTTTGAGCAACAGAGGAGGTATTGACTATGAGTTTGCCTGAAAGACTCCATTTAGTCGCCCCCTGTGGGATCGATTGTGGAATGTGTGAATTGTATCTCTGTAAGGATAATCAACAGCTTTTCGACTATTTGGTGTCGAGAGGCGTTCCCAAGGAAAAACTGCCCTGTGCCGGATGCCGGGACATCAAAGGATTTTGCCCGGTCATCGGCGGCGAGTGTGCGACGTATGCCTGTGTTACAGATAAGAATGTCGAATTTTGTTTCGAATGTTGTGATTTTCCTTGTTCAAAACTGCATCCCTCCGCAGATCGGGCCGATGCCCTTCCCCATAACCTGAAAATGTTCAATTTGTGCACGATCCAAAGGGAGGGCTTGGAAGGCTTTGTGGCTCTATCTAGTGAGATCAAAAAAAAATATTTTAAAGGAAAAATGGAAATTGGAAAGGGCCCCCAATCCTTGGAATGACTATAAAGGTCTGTGACTCGATGAAGTGGAGAAAAAATGGATAAAAAGATTCTGGTCGCTTATGCAACGAAGTACGGTGCCACGGCAAAGATCGCCGAGAAAATCGGCCTGGTGCTTCGTGAGGCAGGTCTCGGTACCGATGTATTGGCTGTAAAAAGTGTCAAGGATCTCTCCCCCTATAAAGCCATTGTTTTGGGGAGTGCTGTATACATTGGCAAATGGCGTAAAGATGCGTCTGCGTTCCTGAAGGCCAACGAGGCGGCACTGGCCGAGAAACCGGTGTGGCTCTTTTCGAGCGGGCCCACGGGCAAAGGAACTCCGGATGATTTGCTGAAAGGCTGGCGTTTTCCCAAGGCTCTGCAGCCTGTTGCCGAACGCATCCGGCCCCGCGACATGGTTATCTTTCATGGAGATGTGAACAGCGAGAAGCTGAGCGGAGTCGAGAAATGGATGGTCAAAAACGTCAAAGCCCCGGCAGGAGATTTTCGTGATTGGGGCGCTATCACCTCCTGGGCCGAATCCATCGCCGACGATCTAAAGAAAGCATCCTGAATTTCAGGTTAGAAAAATAAGAATTGCCGTTTTTATTTTGGGCTGCAGACTCCTACGGCAAAGATCGTTTTGAATAGATAAATTTTAACGATGAATGTATCCGTATTCCAGCTGCCGTCTTTCTTTATTGATGGAAGGGGAAGAGAATGAAAAAAACTCATTTGATTTGTTATTTATTGTTCACAGTTATCACATCTCAATACTTGATGATCGGTTCAACAGGTTACCCTCAGACGAAATTGAATAATCCGACAGAATACAGAGGGAAATATTTGGGACAAAAACCTCCTGGACTTAAAGCTGAAAAATTCAACAATGGCGTTCTGGTCGGTGATAAATTCAGCTTCAACGTGTCCTTCTCTCCAGATGGCAATGAGTTGTTCTTCTCCTATTATAAAGCCACAGAGGAGCAGCCGCATCCGGAATATGAGATCAAAACCTTCAAGCAGGTGAACAACATCTGGTACGGACCGGAAACGGCTTTTTTTTCGGGGACTTACTCGGATGTCGACGTGACTTTTTCCCCGGACGGAAAATATCTTTTCTTCTCATCCGACCGTCCGCACCCGGAATCCGCCGGGCTGGATATTTTTTATTTGGAAAAAAAAGAATACGGATGGTCACAGCCTGTCTATGCCGGGACTGAGGTCAACTCGATGGCGGGGGAAGTTCTTCCCTGTCTTTCAGCCAAAGGCCATCTCTTCTTTCGATCGGGAAGGCCGGGAGGATTTGGAGAAGCGGATCTCTACAGAGCGGAATGGGCCGGTGGAACATTCACGAATGTGATAAATCTCGGTCCACCGGTGAACACCCAATACAATGAAACCGATCCCTGTGTCGCCGCGGATGAAAGCTATCTTCTGTACGATACGATAAGACCGGAGCATGACAACATCCCTCAGATCTATGTGACTTTTCAACTGGGCGAAAACACATGGAGCAAAGGCGTCCCCCTCGGTGAAGAAGTCAATACATCGGAGGGGGCATTGGCACCGACCCTCTCTCCGGACGGAAAATACCTCTTCTTTAAGCGGAGACAGGGCAAAGACAGGGGAATTCACTGGATCAGCACGAAAATTATCGAAATATTGAGAAAACAGACAGTGAAATGATGTCCAATATTCTCGAAGGCTGATTTTTTCGCTTGGAGGATTGAAACCTGCCGTTCAGGCAGCGAAGCGTCCTTTCCAGGTTATTGACGAGCGGAGATTATCGATGACGGATAAGAGAGAAGGAGATAGCCGGCTCACCCGGCCAGGCGGCCCAGAACCCAGAGGAGAAGGGTGACAGCCAGGGCGCCGCTGTAGGCCAGGCGGGAACTGAGAACACGCGATGTTTTTTCTTTCCGGCCCAGCCAGAAGACCAGTGGAACGAAAATCAAAGCGGCCGCAGCCGTCAAGCTCCCGCTGACAAAAATGTGGTCGGCAACCTTGGGCCAGCCCCCTGATACCCAGGCGTCATATCGGATGAGATAGGTGATGGTCAGGGCAAAGAGGGCGAATCCGCCGTAAGCGCTCAGGATGCCGGTTAAAGCGCCTCTGAATGAAATCTTGCAATCTTTTTTCATCAGAAATGTGGCGGCCAGATCGAAGGCTGCGCCCAGCATGAAGATGGCCAGGAGATGGCAGATGAAGGGGCCGGCATTGATCAGGCGGAACAGTGCAGCGACCAGTCCGATAGCCGCTGAGGTGCCCGGTGTATTCTGCAGGGCGCGGGCGAAGGCCAGGATGGCCAGGGCCCAAAGGGAAAGCCAGATCGAAGCCATGGGGATGTCGGCCGAGTAGAGGGCTCCGCCGCCAAAAACTTCGCTCATTCCCCAAGCCGATCCAAACAAGAGTATCCAGATCAAAGGCCGGAATTTGTCCATTTTATCTTCCTCTCCGTGTCGGGCTGTACGGCTGTTTTTCCAGTAGGAGCCTTTTCTGCTTATACCACAGCCGTCTAAGGGAGTCAATTTTCTTGATTTTCCGAGGACGGGGTTATGCTTTGATGCTTTTTAATCGAGAGGAAGACATGGATCATCCCAATTTTATAGTCTATTTTTTGTGCTTATCTGTAGAGAGATTCATTTCTAAAGAAGGCTTTTAAAGGAGCTTTTAAAGGAGCTTTTAAAGGAGATCATTAATAAGCTCCCACTTGTTCTAGACTTTATTTGGAAGAAGCGATTGTCACTTGGATACATTTTTTCTATCATAGATGTGTATGCCTGAGGGATCCGCAGAGTCATTCCAGCCTCTCTCAGGGACATAAAAAAGGTTCATATGTTTTTTTTCATCGGCGGTGTCCAGCCCAAAACGGTCCGCGTGGACAAACAGCCCCGAAGCTGCCCCTCCTGCGGAGGGATGGACCTGTTCCTCAGGCGGACCGATCAGTATTTGAGCCTGTTTTTTATCCCCCTCTTTCCGGTCAAGCGGGGCGTTCCTTATCTTGCCTGCGATAGCTGCGGTGTCAGGATGAGGGAAGACGGTTCACGCTGGCTGGAGGTTTCGACAGAATTTCCGAAAAAATGCAGGTTTTGCGGGAAGTCGCTCGCTTCCGATTATATCTACTGCCCCTACTGCGGGAAGACGTTTTAAAAGAGGGGGAAAGTCGATTGTTTCCGGTGAAGGCTATTTCTGAGCCTTCAAAATTTTGGCCCAGGTGTCTCTCAGAACGACCGTCCTGTTGAAGACGAGCTTTTCCTTCTTGAAATCTACCTTGTCGGCACAGAAATAGCCCTGTCTGAGGAATTGGAAAATATCACCGGGCTGAGCATCTAACAGGCTCGGTTCGACACGGCATCTGTTCAGGAATTTTAGAGAATCGGGATTTAAAAAATCCGTAAATAGCACACCTTCGTCTTCTCCTGGATTTTCCCGGTTGAACAAATAGTCGTAAAGTCTTATTTCCGCTTCGACTGAGTGTTCGGCCGAAACCCAGTGGAGCGTGCCCATGACCCGCCGGCCGTCTTTGGACCAGCCGCCGCGCGTTTCGGGATCATAGCTGCAGTGGAGCTCTTTGATTTCTCCCGTCACCTCATCCTTGACGATCCTGTCGCAGGTTATATAGTAGGCGTGTTTGAGGCGGACTTCTCTTCCCGGCGCTAAACGGAAGAATTTTTTGGGAGGGTCCTCCAGGAAATCCTCCCTTTCGATAAAAAGCACCCGGGAGAAGGGGACCTGCCTTGTTCCCATGCTCGCATCTTCGGGATTGTTTTCCGCTTCGAGCTGTTCAATTTTGTCTTCCGGATAATTGTCAATAATCACTTTGAGGGGATCCAGTACTGCCATGACCCTCCGGGCCCGCTTGTTGAGGTCTTCGCGCAGACAGTGTTCCAGGAGGGCGATATCTGCTGTGCTCTCTTTTTTGGCCATTCCCACGCGGTCGCAGAAATCCCGGATGGCTTCCGGGGTGTAACCTCTCCGCCTCATGCCGGACAGGGTGGGCATCCGGGGATCATTCCAGCCGCTGACATGTCCTTTCTGCACAAGTTCGAGAAGTTTCCGTTTGCTCATGATGGTGTAGCTCAGGTTCAAGCGGGCGAATTCGATCTGTTGAGGATGGAATTCTTCGAGTTCTTTCAAAAACCAGTCGTAGAGGGGGCGGTGGTCTTCGAACTCCAGGGTGCAGATGGAGTGGGTGATGCCCTCGATGGAATCGGACTGTCCGTGCGCCCAGTCATAGGTGGCATAGATGCACCAGTCGTTTCCCGTCCGGTGGTGGGTGGCTCTGAGGATGCGGTACATGACGGGATCGCGCATGTTCAAATTGGGGGAGGCCATATCGATTTTCGCCCGGAGGGTGCGGGAGCCGTCCGGAAACTCGCCGGCCCGCATCCGCTGAAAGAGATCGAGGTTTTCTTCGATGGACCGGTCGCGGTAAGGGCTGTTCTGTCCCGGTTCCGTCAGGGTGCCTCGGTGCTCTCTGATCTGATCGGCCGTCAAATCGCAGACAAAGGCTTTGTCCTTTTTTATGAGCCGGACCGCCCATTCGTAGAGCGTTTCGAAGTAGTCGGAGGCATAGTATTCCCTGTCTTCCCAGTTGAAGCCCAGCCAGCGGACGTCCTCTTTGATCGACTCGATGTATTCGAGCTCTTCTTTGATGGGATTGGTGTCGTCGAATCTCAAATTGCAGAGCCCGCCGTATTCGGCCGCAATTCCGAAGTTGAGGCAGATGGATTTGGCATGACCGATGTGGAGGTAGCCGTTAGGTTCGGGAGGAAAACGGGTGTGCACTCGTCCCTCGTTTTTATTGTTTTTCCTGTCTTCATCGATGATCGTCCGGATAAAATCTCTGGAGACAGCGGCTTCATTTTTCAATGTTTTTTCTTTCTGTTCTTTCCCGTTCATGGTCATGACTCCTCAGACACTACCCATCATAGCGATTTCTCAACATTTATCAAGATGGGGTCAGACTTTGAAAACTTTGATAACTTTTCTTATAGATATTTTCATTTTCAAAATTTGCATTAAAATGTAAAGTGAGATAGAGAGGGGACTTCAGCTCATATTTTACAAATAGTTATCAAAGTTTTCAAAGCCTGACCCCAATTAGTGAGTTGATATTCTGGAGCACATTCTATATCATATTAACGACATTTAAATAGAGAACTGTGAGTCTTATGTTTGAAGCAACGACGATCATTTGTGTCCGGCACAAAGGAGAGGTGGCCATTGCGGGTGATGGACAGGTTTCTTTAGGTCAGACTGTTTTGAAAAAAAAGGCCAATAAGATCCGAATCCTTTATAAGGGAAGTGTGCTGGCCGGGTTTTCAGGAGCGACTTCCGATGCGTTTGCCCTTTTTTCCAGGTTTGAAACCAAATTGGAAGAGTTCAGAGGGAATCTTTCCAGATCGGCCATTGAATTGGCCAAGGATTGGCGTCTGGACAGAGCTCTTCGCCGGCTGGAAGCGCTACTCATAGTCGCCGATAAAAAAAACGGCTTCTTGATATCAGGAACCGGCGATGTGATCGAACCCGATGACGGGATCATAACCATCGGTTCGGGAGGACCGTATGCGCTGGCTGCGGCTCGGGCCTTGATCAGAAATACAGATTTTAAGGCGAGGAAAATAGCTGAGGAAGCTCTTAAAATAAGCTCCGAGATCTGTATCTACACCAATGATCACATCACAGTCGAGGAATTGTAGATGGCGATAGTACTACCTGAAAAAATGGAAAAGGGAATCCGGGAGGTTTCTGAAATCGAGTTGACTCCCAAAGAGATTGTCCAGGAACTGGATAAGTATATTATCGGCCAGAAGGAAGCCAAAAAGGCTGTGGCCATCGCTCTGCGCAACCGCTACAGGAGGCGAAGGCTGCCCCCTGAGCTGGCTGATGAGATCGCTCCAAAAAATATCCTCATGATCGGGCCGACGGGAGTGGGGAAAACCGAAATCTCGCGCCGTCTGGCCAAGCTCACCGCTTCTCCTTTCCTCAAGATTGAAGCCAGCAAGTTCACGGAAGTGGGTTATGTCGGACGAGACGTTGAATCGATGATCCGTGACTTGGTGCGAATATCGGCGGATATGGTCAAATCTGAAAAAGTCGAGGAGATCAAAGAAAAAGCCGATCGGAATATCGAGGAGAAAATTCTCGACTGTCTGCTTCCGCCAATGAGGCCAAAACCGGAAGGATTGCCACAGGAGGATGCAGCCCAGTTTCAGCAAACACGGGAAAAACTCAGGAAACAGCTCAGAGAGGGCGTCCTCGAAGACCGGCAAATCGAGATCGAAATCAAAGAGAGAATGTCTTCCCCATTTGAGATCTTTTCCAACGCGGGAGTAGAGGAGATCGGAATCCAAATCCAAGAGTTTATTCCGGGATTCGGAGGCGGAAAAACGAAGAAAAGAAAAATGAAGATCAAAGAGGCCAGAGACCTCCTTTTGGAGGAGGAACAGACCAAGCTGATCGATAAGGAACAGGTCAACCGCCTGGCTATTGAAAAGGTCGAGCATTCGGGGATCATCTTCCTGGATGAAGTCGACAAGATTGCCGGACGCGAGACGGGCAGGGGACCGGAAGTCAGCCGTGAAGGGGTTCAAAGAGATCTTCTCCCCATCATCGAAGGAACGACCGTCAATACCCGTTCAGGATTGGTGAAAACGGACCATATTTTATTTATAGGAGCCGGGGCTTTCCATGTCTCCAAGCCTTCTGACCTGATCCCGGAGCTTCAAGGGAGGTTTCCTATAAGGGTAGAGCTGACATCCCTGGATAAGTCGGATTTCATCAGGATTTTGACCGAGCCGGAGAATGCGCTGATCAAACAGTACATGGCGCTTATAGCGACCGAAGGGATAACCATAAAGTACACCGAGGACGCAGTTGATGAGATTGCCGAGCTCGCCGAAAAAGTCAATGAAATGACAGAGAACATCGGAGCTCGCCGGCTTCACACTATCCTGGAGAAAGTGATGGAGGACATCTCTTTCCAGGCTCCGGACATCAAAAAGAAATCCATCACCATCGATAGGGAGTACGTTCAAAAGCAGCTCAAAGATATTATTAAGGACGAAGATCTCAGCCGCTTCATTCTTTGATGAACAGATATCATATCCATATTCTTGCTGTTTTTTTTCTTTTCAGTTTTTTGTCCTGCGGCAAGAAAGGACCTCTGGAGCCTCCCGTCATCCGCGTTCCCAAGGATATCGAACTTCTTGTACTGACTCAAAGAGGAGGAGTTGTATTCCTCCAGTGGAGAAATCCCACTCTTTATATCGATGGCAATCCCATCAGAGAGATTTCCCAGGTTGAAATATGGATATTGGAAAAGGATCGGGATTTGGAGTCATCCCAGGAACCTGTGACCGGAAAAGATTTCAAAAGGGAGGGAAAACTCCTTATTGCGATCCCTGAGGAGGCCTTTGCCGACTATTCGATTCAAGGGAGTACTGGGAGTCCGGTTCTGCAGTTTGTGCATTCACTGGACAAAGATTTTCTCAACAAAAATTACTTCTTCAGTTTTTGTGTAGTGGATGTGAGGAAGAGAAAGTCAAACTATTCCGAGCCCGTCCTTTTCGTACCAAGCGTCCTTCCTCTCCCCCCGTCCAATGTTCAAGCGGAGGTTTTTGAGGACAAAATCGTTATCCGCTGGGATCCACCTGAAAAGAATATCGATCAGTCGGTGCCGCCTGTCATCGGAGGCTACAATCTCTTTCGAAGTGAGGATGAGCGGACGATTCAATTGAATTCGAGTCTAATTCCCAACTTGGAATATGAAGATACGGACTTTGTTTTCGAAACAACTTATATCTACAGAGTGCGCACTGTCGCATCCAAATCGGTTCCCGCCCTCGAAAGCGAAAATTCGGAAGGATTAACTGTTAAGCCCAAAGACATCTTCCCTCCCACGCCTCCCAAGGGATTGGTTGCCGTCGCCGGAGCCGATGTCCTTTCCTTGATCTGGGAAACAAACCGCGAAAAGGATTTTAAAGGTTATAGAGTTTGGAGAAAAGCCGAGGATGAATCTGATTTTGTGGTTTTAACGCCAGAGCCCATCCTGGAAAATGCTTACACCGATGTCTCGGTTGAAAAGAATAAAAGATATCATTATGCTATTACCGCGATGGATGATCTAGGCAATGAAAGCAGGAGGTCATCCGAGGTTACTGAAATCCTAAGGGAAGGTTCATTATGAAAATTTTCCGCTTCAGGTATCGAGAAAAAATATCCTATGGAATATTAAAAGAGGACAGCCTTTATCCTATTGCAGGCACCCCCTTCCGGTCGATCAAGCCGGCAGGAAAAGGCATCCCCATCGCAGATGTGTTTCTTCTTCCCCCGGTTAAGCCTTCCAAAATTGTGGCTATCGGTGTCAATTATAAAGACCATGCCATGGAGCGAGGCAGACGCCTTCCTGATGAACCTCTGATGTTCCTCATGCCGTCATCGGCAGTGGCCGGACCTAACGATATCATTGTCTACCCCCCCATGGCCAAGCGTGTCGATTATGAAGGAGAGCTAGCTGTCGTCATCAAAAAAAAGACTCAGCGCCTGTCTGAAAAAGACGATGCGTTCAGCAATATCCTGGGCTATACCTGTTTCAATGACGTCACGGCCCGGGACCTGCAGGAGAAGGATGGGCAGTTCACTCGCGCCAAATCGTTCGATACGTTTGCCGTCTTCGGCCCCTGTATCGAGACAGATATCGATCCTTCCCGTGTCCGGATCAAAACGTTTCTCAATGGCAAATTGAGGCAATCGGGGAATACTAGAAATCTGATCTTTTCCATCCCTTATCTTGTGCATTTTGTTTCCCAGGTTATGACCCTATTTCCGGGTGATATAATAACGACGGGGACGCCGGCAGGTGTAGGCCCGATGATTCCCGGGGACAGAGTCGATGTTCAGATCGAAGGGATCGGCACTCTCTCCAACAGGGTGATGAAGGTCAAAGAAGAGCCAAACTAAAAGGCAACTGCTGTTTGGTTCATTCATTGAATATATAAGTGGAGGTAATGATGAAGATATTCCTGGATACTGCAAATCTGGAACATATCAAGGAAGTTGCCGGTTGGGGACTGTTAGATGGCGTCACAACCAATCCTACTCTCGTGGCTAAAGAGAACCAGAAATTTGAAGTGTTGATCAAGAAAATATGTGAAATTGTTCCTGGGCCGGTCAGCGTAGAGAGTGTATCGACCAAGGCAGAGGCAATCATCAAGGAAGCCAGACGGTTGGCCAAGATGGCCGAGAATATCGTCGTCAAAATTCCCGTCTGCCTCGAAGGACTTAAAGCGACCAAAGCGCTGCTCGGGGAAGGAATACAGGTCAACACGACCTTGATTTTTTCGCCATCCCAGGCTCTCCTTGCGGCCAAAGCCGGTTCGAAGTATTTGAGCCCTTTTATCGGCCGGCTGGATGATATTTCCCATGACGGATTGGATTTGGTGGACCAAATCGTCACTATCCTTTACAATTATGGATTCGAGAGCGAAGTGATTGTTGCCAGTATTCGGAATCCACTTCATTTTGTAGAGGCGGCCATCATGGGTGCGGATATCGCCACTCTTCCCTATGCCATTTTGGAGAAATTGATCAAACATCCTCTGACGGATAAAGGGATGGAAACATTTCTCCAGGACTGGAAGAAGGTCAAGAAAAAGTGACCAAATCCAAATAGAAAATGACAATAGAAAAGAAAATAAAAGATATCAAACGCAGATCCGATCTTGCCGAATTGGGCGGGGGGAAGGAGCGAATCGAGGACCAGCACAGAGCCGGCAAGCTGACGGCACGCGAAAGGATTGACCTCCTTCTTGATGAGGGGTCGTTCCAGGAAATGGATAAATTCGTCGTCCATCAGTGCCACGATTTCGGCATGGATAAGAAAAAGATCTATGGGGATGGAGTTGTCACGGGTTACGGATCGATCGACGGTCGAACGGTTTTTATTTTTGCCCAGGATTTCACGGTTTTTGGGGGATCCCTCAGCGAAACATATGGTAAAAAGATCTGCAAAATCATGGATTTGGCTATGAAAGCGGGAGTTCCCATTATCGGACTTAACGATTCAGGTGGAGCCCGGATTCAAGAAGGTGTAGCCAGTTTGGCCGGATATGCGGATATCTTTCTTCGAAACACCCTGGCTTCCGGGGTTATTCCCCAAATCTCGGCCATCATGGGCCCTTGTGCCGGTGGAGCCGTTTATTCTCCGGCCATCACCGATTTCATCATCATGACTCAAGGAATCAGCCGGATGTTCATCACCGGGCCGGAAGTCATCAAGGCTGTCACTCATGAAGAAGTGACCATGGAGGAATTGGGGGGGGCCGAGACCCACAACACCTTGAGTGGAGTCGCTCACTTTTCAGCCGAGAATGAAGAGCAAACGATGGTTGTAATCAGGGAACTGCTCTCCTTCATTCCGGATAACAACATGGAGGATCCGCCGATTCGTGAAACGTCCGATCCCATCGATAGAACGGACGAGAAGCTCAATTCTATCGTTCCCGATGATCCGAACCAGCCCTACGACATCCGGGACATCATAAAAATTGTAGTGGATGACAATTATTTTTTCGAAGTCCAGGAACATTTTGCCAAGAATATTGTAATCGGTTTCGGCCGGATGGGAGCCAAGTCGGTGGGGATTGTCGCCAATCAGCCCGACCATCTGGCGGGGGTTTTGGACATCGACTCATCTGACAAAGGCGCCCGTTTCGTCCGCTTCTGTGACGCGTTCAACATCCCTCTCATCACCTTCGAAGATGTGCCTGGATTTCTGCCGGGAGTGACACAGGAACACGGGGGAATCATCCGGCACGGCGCTAAGCTCCTTTACGCCTTCTCGGAGGCAACCGTGCCAAAGATCACCATCATTACCAGGAAGGCATACGGAGGAGCATATTGTGTCATGGCTTCCAAGCATATCAGGGCGGATATCAATTATGCCTTCCCAACGGCAGAAATCGCCGTCATGGGGCCGGAAGGGGCCGTCAAGATTGTCTATAGAAGAGAGCTGGATAAAGCGGATAATCCGGAACAACTCCGCCGGCAAAAGATCGATGAGTTTAGAGATAAGTTTGCCAATCCCTACATTGCTTGCGAAAAGGGGTATGTGGATGAAGTGATTTTTCCTGAGATGACAAGGCCGAAAATCGTTACTGCTCTGGCCATGCTGGAGAACAAGCGTGACGGAAATCCTCCTAAAAAGCATGGGAATATCCCTCTCTAGAAAATGACGAAACACTTCGAGAAGATCCTTATCGCCAATAGAGGTGAAATCGCTGTGCGTGTCATTCGGGCCTGCCGGGAGTTGGGAATCAATCCTGTTGCGGTTTACTCGGATGTTGACAGCAAAGCCCTTCATGTCAAGCTGGCTGGAGAGGCCTATCCTCTTGGGGAAGCCGCACCGGCGGAAAGTTACCTCAATATAGACAAGATCATCGATATCGCCAAAAAAAGAAGGGTCGGGGCCATTCATCCCGGGTATGGATTTTTAGCCGAGAATCCGGCCCTGGTCAGACGATGTGAAGAGGAAAAGATCGTTTTTATAGGCCCGCCTTCAGAACCCATGCAATTGATGGGAAACAAAGTGGAATCCCGGTTGAAAATGGCCGAGGCCGGTGTTCCCATTATCCCCGGGGCTCTGAAACCTGTGGAAAACGAGGAGGAGCTTCTGAAGACGGTCCGGGAGATCGGTTTGCCGGTTCTGTTGAAGGCGGCCGCCGGTGGGGGAGGGAAGGGGCTGAGGCTAGTCACTGATGAAAAGGATTTGCTCCCGGCTTTTCATCTGGCTCAATCCGAAGCTCAATCCAGTTTCAGCGATCCGTCGGTCTACGTCGAGAAATACATCGAGGATCCCCACCATATTGAAATACAAATTTTGGCCGATTTTTTTGGACACACCGTCCATCTCGGGGAAAGAGAGTGTTCCATCCAGAGGCGCTATCAGAAGGTGATTGAGGAAACGCCGTCGCCATTCATCGATGAAGACACGCGGCAAGAAATGGGTTCGATTGCCGTCAGAGCCGCTTCCTCGGTTGGCTACAAGAATGTGGGGACGGTTGAGTTTATCGTCGACGGAAAGAAAAATATTTACTTCCTGGAGATGAACACACGCCTGCAAGTGGAGCATCCCGTCACCGAGATGGTGACCGGAATCGATCTGGTCAAAAGCCAAATAGAAATCGCTGCCGGTCTGCCTTTAAATTTCTCTCAGGAGGAGGTCCGATCCCAAGGCCATTCTATCGAATGCCGGATTTATGCGGAGGATCCTGATAATGATTTCATGCCCTCACCCGGAAAAATAGAACATCTCAGGAATCCTTCCGGCGGATTGGGTATCCGTGATGACAGCGGAATTTGTGAAGGCTACACCGTCCCTCTGGATTATGATCCCCTGCTTTCCAAGCTGATCACATGGGGACGCTCAAGAGAAGAGGCCATCGACAGAATGAAAAGGGCACTGTATGAATATCAGATTTATGGGGTCAAGACGACAATCCCTTTCTTTAAACGCGTACTGTCCCATCCCGGTTTCCTCTCCGGTAACTACACGACTCATTTTATTTCTAGAATGGAAAAGGAAATTGACGGTCCGGGAACAAAAGAGAAGTCAGTTGCCCTCATTGCCGCCGGATTGAAGAGTTATTTAGACAGCCAGGCCTGGCAAAAATCAACCAAGAGAAGTCGTGGAAGTCATTGGAAATTACACGGAAGATTGAGCAACTTTTCCAAGAGATTATGATATGAAGGTAACTTTTTGGCTTGCAGGAGAAGAGTTCAGGTTGAATCTTCTCCAAAAAGATAAAAATGAATTCCTGGTCTCGCTGGGGGAACAAAAACACCGTGTGTTCCTCGAGGTTTTAAACACTAGAGAGATCCTTTTGAATATAGACGGCCGGATCCATACGGTTTTTTTAAATTCCAACCTGACATCTCATTCGGTCTCTGTCAACGGCCAGAGTTTTAAGCTTGAAAAGAAAGCTGTCCTCCAGTCCTTAGGAGTCAGGGAAAGAGCTCATCAAAAAAAAGATGTGAAAACCTCCATGCCCGGGAAGATCATTGAAGTGCTGGCAAAAGAGGGGGACAGCGTTGAAGAAGGCCAGGCCGTTTTGATTCTTGAAGCGATGAAAATGCAAAATGAGATCAAATCTCCTCTATCAGGACGGATCACGCGCATTTTTCCCGAGTCCGGAGACTCCGTCGAAGCAGGAGCCCTTCTTTTTTCAGTTGAATGATTCGACGTCTCTCCATATTTCCTTCAAAATCCTCACGCGTTCAATTTTTCTCTTAAAAGTGCTATATTTATGGTTTCTTTATTGGTGTTGAGTCGAATGAAGCGGATCTGTGGAAAAAATAGGGGCTGCTCACCTGGATTCATTTCCACATCCTCCCTGATAAAAGAATCAAACGATGAAAGTGAATAGAAAGATCAAAGCGCTTTTTGTGGCCTGCTTGATTATCCTTATGTTTCTGGCTGGGGGAGTGGTGATCAGGAATATCATTCTTCGGCAGGTTAAAAATAAAATCGAATCCAGTCTCGGCTATTCCAACATTCAT
Organism: uncultured bacterium; assembly: GCA_965603105.1. Taxonomy (GTDB): domain Bacteria; phylum Acidobacteriota; class Aminicenantia; order Aminicenantales; family Aminicenantaceae; genus CBFDBS01. Next base: position 7,643 of record CBFDBS010000004.1, on the reverse strand, counting down.
CTGAAAATATTCCCTCCGACACTCGTCATCGACGACGCTAGAACTACGTCTTCCTCGCCCCATTTTTCAGCCGGGAGGATATCTATCCAACTCGCCTTTCGATATCTGTTATCCAAGGAAAAACCACTTCTAGTGTTCATAGAAAGTCCTATCCTGAGATTTTACAGCCCGGCTGGTGAAAAAGCGGACACAGCTAAATCAACATTTCAAATTGGCCTGCCTTTCACCTTGGACCGCGCTTGGATTAGAAACGGAGAACTCTTTTATTGGGGGGATGAAGCAAGGGTCCAAATGAGAGGTATTAACGCTGTGCTTCAGCAGAGAAGGGATCAGTTTTCTTTCCTGGCTGAAGCCGGTGAATCCGTCTACTATTCGACATCCCACCAGACGCCGTTTGAAATCAACAGAGTTAGCCTTGCTCTTGAAGGCCGCGGCGAAGAGATCCAGGTGAAGAAGCTGAAAGTACACGGGCCGGCTGGAGTTATCCGTGCCCAAGGCGGATTGATTGACCTCCAGGATCCTGCCTTCAACTTGAACACTTCATTCAATATCAAGTCGTATTTAATCGCCCGTTTGTTGAAGCTCCCTTTTGATTGGGAAGGGCAGGCTGATGGTAAAGGAGTCTTTTCAAGGCAAAGAGGACAAATTGGCTTGGATGCCGATTTTTCCAGCAATACCATCCACCTGAACGGTGTGGATATGGGGCAGGTTACTGGAAAAGTAGGTTTCTCCACGGAAACGGGAGGCAGGGTGGATGTCAGAATCCGGAGGCAGGGGCTTCCCCCGGAGCAGATGATGATCCAGTTCAAAAACAGGAAAGTCGAAGGTTTCGCATCGGGGATTCATGTCGATCCGGTCATGAAATTTCTTCTCCTTCCCTGGCCTGTTTCTTCCGGCGCTTGGGGAAAATTTACCCTGGAAAGAAAGAGGCTTACAGTTGAAGCGGACCTTAGGGTCGAAACTCTGAAGGAGTCTCTTTCAACGTTTCCTGTTCAAGGGCAGGTTTATGTGGGCTGGGATGGAGGGACAAATGTCACTTTCTCTTCCCCGAAACTCCTCTTCACTTTTGGCGAATTGGAAGTCGAAGGAAATGTTCAAGTGGGTCAAAATATTGATGCCCAAGTCTGGGGTGATGTAGCCGATGTGAAACAGGCAGGTGATTTCACCTCCGTTCTCCTCGGTAAAGATTTAAAATTTCCTGAGATCAGAGGGGAAGGACAGGTGGATTTTCAAATCTCTGGAGACTATTTTTCTCCTCAGATGAAGGGAGATTTCATGCTCTCTCCAGGCGGATTTGAGAGTTTTGATGTTCAAATGGTGAATGGGAAAGTTGAACTGTCTGCCGAAAGATTCAGCGGTAGTTTTGAGTTTAATGATCCCGCAGCCCGCGGACGTGCCCTGGTTTCTGTCGCCGGCCCTGAAGTGAAAGCAAACATTCAAATCGACGAAGGCACTGTTGACCGGATCCTTCCGCTTCTCAATCTCTCCTTGCCATTGGAGGGGCGGGCTTCAGGGGAATTCGAACTCAACGGTGTAGGGAGTAACCTCAATTTCAGCGGAGCCTTCACAAGTCAGGAGCTTATCTTCCTCAACCTGCCTTTCACTCAGGTCCGAAGCCGGCTGGCCTGGAAGGAAGGCACCCTGACTTTAACGGATTTTTATGGTCGGTTCCAGGAGGGAGAGTTGTTGGGGCAAACCCGGCTGTCGTTCTCTCAAGGCGAATATGATATGGACTTCAGGGGAAACTCCATCAATCTTGGTTCCTTGTCGCCGGCCTTGGAGGGAGTCCTTTCTTTTGATCTGGAGGGAAAAGGCCGCCTCGGAAAGGATGTTGTTTCCGGGAAATTTTCCATCAGTCCTCTGTTATTCAGGCCGTTCAAGGAAGCAGAAGCGGAGGGTGATATTAAACTCGATATCACTGAAGAAAGAATGAATATCATTCTGGAAGGGAGCTTTTTACCAGGAAAAAACGAATTCCTCGCCTCTCTTGATATCCCCTTCACTGAGAAGCCGTTTTTAGGTGAATTCAGCGGGTCTTTTACAAATTTTGATCTATTTCTTCCTTGGGAGGGGGCCGAAGGGCAGATCAATTATATCGGTGAGTTGGAAGGTCCATTGAGCTCACCTCGAATCAAAGGAGCCGTTGATTTCAAGGGAGCACTGTTTCCTTTGCCTAGGTTTGCCCACGCTCTGCAAGATTATTCCGGTTTGATTTTTGTCGAAAATTCCACTCTCACACTTCGCTCCCTGAAGGCCCAAATAGCGGGCGGAGATGTTCAGGGCCAGGGAACTCTCCGCTTAGGCAGGGGAGGAGTGGACTTCATGGATATAAAGTTGGAGGGCAAGAATCTTTTGCTTTCTCCTCTGGAAAAGACTCGAGCTTTGGCCGAAGGGGAATTGAATCTTATCAAAGATCAAGAGAGATTTGTGCTCAACGGTGATTTCTATGTGCACAGCCTTTCCTGGCAGAGAGAACTGGATGAAAGATTCGTTTTTTACTCAACGCCCTACTACCAATCCAGGAGAGAACCTGGATTTTTTGATGACCTCAACCTGAATATCCGCTTAAGAGCTGACAATGACGCCTGGATGGAAAATTCACTGGGGCGGATCAGAGGGAGAATGGATTTAATGATTTCGGGAAATGTGAAACTGCCTATCGTTTTAGGAGATATCGAAGCCATTGACGGATATGTCTTTTTTCAGGATAGGAAGTTTGACATATTGCGGGGAAGACTGAGCTTCTCGAATCCGATGACCATCGAGCCCTATCTCAGTTTCACCGGGGAGACATACGTCAAAGACTACCGGGTGACATTTGGCCTAGATGGACTGTTGGATAAGTTGACTCCGGAATTCAGCTCTTCACCACCACTGCCTCCGGAGGATGTCCTCGCTCTGTTGACACTGGGAGAATCCTTTCGCCGGACGTATCAGAACGACCGGAGCCGACAGCAGAGCACGGCCTCCCTGGTGAGCTTTCAGCTCTCGGAGGAGGCCAAGAAAGGCGCAGATAAAATTTTCAGGCTTGACCGCTTCAGGATCGATCCTTTTGTTTTAGGTTCCTCAACCGAAATGACGGCGCGGCTCACCTTGGGCAAGAGAATTAGCCGCAACCTTTTTATCCTCTATTCGACGAATTTGACGACACAAAGAGAAGAGATCACGAGGCTTGAGTGGGAGCTGACGAAGGATTTGTCCATTGTCAGTACTCGAGATGAAAAAGGACGGATCAGTTTAGACATCAAAATACATAAACGATTTAAATAACATGTTTAGACGCAGTTGGATTCTCTTTATTCTCCTTTTTCTCCTGTCTATCTCTTGGACATTTGCCTTATCCGATACAAATTGCATTCAAGAGGACAGGGAGGTTCTGGAAAGGATTTTGGTCGTCATCAATGGCGAAAGGAATACTGGAGCAATGGGGGAGCTTGTTCCCCTTTCTGAGGGAGAGGACTATTCTTTAAAAAAGATTCGAGATGCCGTCAAGAGCATCTATGGAACAGGTCTGTTTGCCGACGTTCAGGTAGAAATGGAGAGGCTGCCTGGTATACAGCTGACCTTTCTTCTGACAAAAAGACTTTTTGTGCGCCGTATTGCATTCGTAGGAATCGAAGACATCTCCAGGCGAAAACTGGAAGAGGCCCTGTTTGCCCTGCAGGAAGGAAGTCCATTCTCCGATGAGAGGTTGAATAAAGCAAAAAATGAACTCGGACAGGTCCTGGAAGACGAAGGATTTTTTCAGGCAGAGATTATGGCTTCTACTGAATTTGATGTTTTGAACTCGCAGGTGGATATTGTTTTTGATGTCCAAAAAGCGAAAAAATTCTCGGTAAGGGAAATCTCTTTCACTGGAGACTTTCTCATCGATGAGTCCGAGCTGCGTAGGAAGATGCAGACAAAACCGGGTGAAATCTTCGTCCCTTCCACCCTCGAGGAAGATATTTCAAGGATCAGAGATATTTTCTTGTCCATGGATTACCAGCGTGTCGAAATCAATATAGAAAAGAGATTCTTTGAGGGTGACGATCAGCGAGTGTCACTTATCCTGTCTATTGTACCCCACGAAAAAATAGAAATCATTGTCGAAGGCGCCAAGATTCCTCTTGATTTATTGAAGCCGATATGGGAGGCCGGTATCTTTGAAGAATGGGGTTTGGATGAGGGAGAAGCCAAAATCATCCAATATTTAAGGGAAAAAAATTACCTTTTTCCGAGTGTCGTTTCTTCGGCAGAGAAAGAAAAAAACAATCTGCGGGTGATATACAAAGTCACTCCTGGAGATCGTTACAAGATGAAGCGAATTCTGATTCAGGGGGCCAGTCATTTCAGTCCTGAGCAAATCAGGGAAAAGCTAGGCATACCGGAGAAATTTCCCCTCCTGAGCAATATCACGGGCGATAGATTGTACGAACTGCCCCGCGATATTGAATTCCTTTACAAGGCTGAGGGATTTTCCGAGGCGGAAGTCGTTCTCAATTTCTTGGGGCAAGAGAAAAAAATTCAGCCGGTCTTCTTTGTCGAAGAAGGCAGACAGGAAAAAATCAGGAGCCTGACGGTTGACGGGGTTCTGCTGTTCAATGAGCAAGAACTTATCGGGGAGTTGAGTTCTGAAGTGGATGGGCCCTTTTTCCAACCAAACATTCAAAGGGATGTGGAAAAACTTGAGAGTTTTTATCTCAATCAGGGCGTGAGGGGAACCTCTGTCAGGGCCTTTGTTCAGGAGGAAGAGGAGGGAAAACATGATGTCCTTTTTCAGGTTGATGAGGGCGGCAAAATCAAGATTGAAAATATCATCATCTCAGGAAATGAGACGACTCAGGAGAAAGTCATTCTCAGAGAACTAGAGGTCTTAGAAGGGGATTACGTCCACTACGATCTTCTCCAAAGAACAAAGCGACGGCTAGAGAATCTAGGTGTCTTTGCTCAGGTTAAAATCGAGGAAATTCCTGTTTCCCAGGAGACCGTCAACGTGCTCATCAGCCTAGTGGAGGGGCAGAGGAATTATGGTAGTTTAGGACTGGGCGTCGAGACAAAGAACTCTCCCCAGTCTTTTGCTGTTTGGAATTACATGATGAGGCCGAGAGGTACGGCCGAATTCATCCGCAGCAATATTTTTGGATCCGCCGCCCAGTTGAGTTTAGTGGGGCAGTTCAGCTTGAGAGAACAGCGGGCCGTTGTCTCCTGGGATCAACCGTATTTTTTCGGCCTGCAGCTTCAGACGTTCGTCAATGCATGGTTGGAAAGGGAGGAAAGGGAAAGCTATAGTTTCGATCGCCGTGGTTTCAGTCTCTCGACAATCGGAGCCCTTTCGGAAAAGGAGGAAATGCTTCTCTTGGGCACGTTGAGGTATGCAAGAACGACCCTTTATGAGTTGTATATCTCTGAATCCGAGGTCGATCGCCAGCATTTTCCCTTCTCGACAACCTCCATATCAGGCAGCTTTTTATGGGACAAAAGGGATGATCCTATCAATCCCGAGAGGGGGCTGTTTTTCAGCTCGGTTTTGGAATGGGCATATCCACTGTTCAGCTCGGAATCCGATTATTTGAGAACTTTCTCCAAATTCCAATACCACATCCCGGTTTTGCCAAGAGTCACATTCATTACGACCACAAGGCTTGGTTTGGGCCGAGGTAGAATGCCAATTCATGAAAGGTTTTTTGCCGGAGGGAGTAATTCTTTCCGGGGCGTTGAATATGACGGGCTCGGTCCTAAAGATCATGAGTCATTCAAGCCTGTGGGAGGAAAGGCTCTTGTTCTTTTCAATTTTGAATTGGTTTTTCCCCTAGTTCCTAAAGTGGCAAACCTGTTTGGGACGGTGTTCTATGATACAGGCAATGTTTTTGAGAGGAGAATACAGGTCAGTCTGGAGGCTTTCCAGAATGCTATCGGTTTTGGATTTCGTTTCCGGACACCATTAGGGCCGCTCCGGTTTGAATTGGGCTGGAATCTGAATGCGCCGGCAGGAGAAAGGAAACCTCTGGCGTTTATCACAATAGGCAATGTTTTTTAAGCAATTTCTTATTGGACTTATCAGGCCAGGACGGCATCAAAAGGCCCTTCTGCTCACGGGGCTCATTTTGTTGCGGCTCATCTGCCCTTTTTCAACTGCATCGGAAACCGTGGACTCGATCGCAGCCTTGGTCAATGAGGAAGTGATCACCCTCTCCGATCTTAGAATTGTGGAGGCCTTGGGTCTTTATGAAGTGGACGCTTCAAGCCTTGCGGGGGCCTATGCTCAAATCCTGGAAAAACTGATCAATCAGAAACTGGTCATAGGGCTGACGCGCGATGAAATTCCTGTGGGACATCCAGACCTTAAGTCAGTAATGGCTGAGATCAAAAAAATGAAGGAACCTGGAGAGTTCGAGGCCATCCTCAAACGGTTTGGACTGAATGAAGAAGATGTGCTTGAATACATACATGAAAAAATACTTTTCGAGAGGATCATTGATGACAGATTCGGCTTGGCCGTCGTTGTCCGGCTGGCGGAAATTGAAAACCACTACGAGAATGTCTATGTTCCACAACGAGAATCGAAAGGGCTGGAGCCGATGCCAATGCTGGATATTATAGACGAGATTGAAACGGCGATAAGGAATGAGAGAATCGAAACCAGAGTCGGGGAGTGGCTTTCCGGGCTCAAAAGAGAGGCCGACATTCAGATACTGATCCAAAGGAGGGAGAAAGAATGAGTCGCATGGCGTTATTGTTTCCAGGTCAGGGCTCTCAAATGGTCGGCATGGGAAAAGATTTTTATGAGTCTTCGCCATTAGGCCGGGAAATGTTCGACCGGGCGGATGCCTGCCTGGGTTTTTCTCTCTCTCAGCTGTGTCTGGAAGGGCCAGAGGAAAAACTCAGGTTGACTCAAAACACTCAGCCGGCTCTCCTTACGGTCAGCACTATAGCTTTCAGGCTTTTCGGTCGAACGCCATTTATGGCAGCCGGCCACAGCTTGGGGGAATATTCCGCTTTGGTTGCAGCCGGTTCGCTACTCTTTGAGGATGCCGTTCTTCTGGTTCATAAAAGAGGCAAATATATGCAGGAAGCCGTCCCTGTCGGCGTTGGCACTATGGCCGCTATCCTGGGGTCTTCTTACGATCATATCCAAGAATCCCTGAAACGGGTTGAAGGCGGAATTGTCGAAGTGGCCAACTGGAACAGCAAGGAACAAATTGTTATCGCCGGCCACGAACAGGCCGTCAAAAACGCACTCGCTCTGATCGATCCCCCCCGCTCTGTTCTACTTCCGGTCAGCGCTCCCTTCCACTGTCGGCTCATGTCTGATGCAGAGGAGAAATTGGCCTATGACTTGAAGCACACGGAATTCAAGAACCTTCAATTCCCTGTGGTGACCAATGTCGATGCGCGGTCCATTTCGAAAGGGGATGAAGCAAGAGAGGCTCTGAAAAAACAGGTGACCAGGACTGTTCTCTGGTTTGATTCGATGGAACGGATGAGAAAAGAGAAGGTAGAGATTTTTGTGGAATTGGGGTCCGGAAAGGTTTTAACGGGTCTTATCAAAAGAATCGGACGCGATTGGGGAAAATCTCCGGCCGTCTTCAACATCGAAGATATGGCTTCTCTCCACAAAACTCAGGATGGGCTGTCTTCTTGAAACGCTATCTTCCATATTG
>CBFDBS010000003.1:0-30195 GCA_965603105.1 uncultured bacterium | reverse complement strand
GGGCCTCCCTCTCGGGGATGGAGTTTAGGATTTATCAGAATTCGAGTTTGGCTCCGAGTTGAAAAATTCTCTGGGAAACCAACCCGGTGGTATCTCTAAAAGTGTCACTATCTTTATCAATACAACCTCTTTTTCAGATCCTTTTTCCTGATGATGAATCCTTATTGATGTCTGCAGTTTATCAACTGCATCTTTTGTGCCAAATCCGGGGACACACTTTCCCCGAGAGCAAAGGATTTACTCTCCTGCGGATTTGTCTAATTATTTGACAAAGCACCGGAAAGAACACTTCGAGTGCTTCGTTAAGATATTGTTAATATTAGAGTTGTGCCAATTCAGGTTTTTTTGTCTAATATCTGATCCCCGGTCCTACTTCTTCATTTTGTCGGCCAGGTTCTTTTTGAATTCGGGATGAACCGACAGCCCCAGCTCCTCGGCTCTCTTCATGTACTGCGAAGCACGTGTGTATTTCTGCTCATAGAAAGAAATGACGGCGAGATTGTTGTAAGCCAAAGACAATTCGGGATTGATTTGGATGGCATTTGTATAAAAAACTTCGGCCTCTGTGAACAGATTCATCCTGAAATAGAGATGGCCAAGGTTCACGTGCGCTTCAAGATAGCCTGGATCGATCTTCAATGCGATCTGATACTCTCTGACGGCCTCATCGATCTCGCCCTCTTCAAAGTGAATGGTTCCCAAAAGGTTGTGCGGCTCGGGCAAATCCGGAGTGAGACTGATGGCCTTTATCAAAGCGGTTTTTGCCTGGTCTGTTTTCCCCATTTTGAGAAAGCAGAGGCCAAGGTTAGAATAAGCATGTCCATATTCGGGTTTGAGAGCGATGGCTTTTTGGCAAGCGACCATGGCTTTATCGACCAAGCCCTTCTCGATATAAGCAGAAGCCAAATTGGAGTAGGCCATAAAGTAATCCGGCTTCAAACGGACGGCTTCTCTGAATTTTTCAATGGCCCTATCGACTGAATCCAAAAGCAAATAGGCACAACCCAAATTGTAGTGGGCTTCGGGATAGCGGGGATTGCACTCCAAGGCTTTTGAATAATTTTCGACCGCCTTTCCTAATTCTCCCCTGTTCATATGGATTGTCCCTAAATTGTTGTGGGCTTCCTCGATTTGCGGATCGAAAAGGAGGGCTTCCCTCGAGACTTTTTCTGCTTCGGCATCATTTCCCTCATTGATCAGGAGAGAACCGAGGATGGTCAGAGCCTCCGGGAATTGGCGATCAATTTTCAGGGCCTTTCGAACAGCCTTGTCCGCTTTTTCCCAACGGCCAAGGGAATAATAGACTTGCGCCAAGTGCGAATAGGCCTGGGCATAATTCGAATCGATCTGAGTTGCCCTTTGGAAGGATTGGATGGATTCCTCCTTCATCCCTTTTTCCAGGTAGACAATACCCAGATTGAATTGGATTTCCGTGATGTTGGATTGATAGTTCGAAACTTCCCTGTACACCTCGAGGGCCTCATCGAGCTGCCCTCCTTTTCTATAGGCGATGCCTAAAAGGTTCTGAACTCCTGACAGACGGGGATCGATACGGAGGGCTTGAAGGCATTCGGAAGCCATCAAGTCATACTCATTGTTCTCCAGATATATCATGGCCAGCAAGACATAAATATCCGTTTCTTTGAGGTTGAGAGTCTTCCTCTCTTCATAGGCTGCCACTACCTCCTCAAAACGGCTTTTTTCCAGGGGGAATTGTCCCCCGTCAAACGTCCGGAGTTTGTTCAAAAGAATAATATTCGATGTGAACTCATCAAAAAACTCAACTAATTTCCCGTTTCCCATGATAGAGTTCTTCTCATTGAGATCGATAGCCCCGAACAGATGGCTGATCTCGTGAAGGAACATCCCTCTCCATATTGAGGGAGCATTCACTCCTTGTAAGAGCAAATATCCATTCATATAGGACGCCAGGCCAAGCAAGTCATTTTTGAGATTTGGCTGCGAGGTCAAGCCGAGAACGATATCAGCCTCTCCACGCCCGATGTCCTGAATCAAATCTTTTAAAAGCGCCTGCATGGAAGGCTGGGAGTCGTTGGAGTCCCAGAGTTGAATGCCCTCTATGGCAAATCTGATTCCAAACTTTTCTTCATAGACTCGGGACGCCTCAGTGATCAGCCTCTGGACATCAAATCTCCATGTCCTATCCCTTCTGAACTCTTCATCCACGGCGACCTTGAGACTGACCGTTCTGACGACAGTATCCTCCGAAGACCAGATCCAAAAAGGATAAATCAATAGAATAAAAGAAAGAAAAATCCTCGCTTTGAACTCCATCCCCAACGCTATATAAATACAGTCTTTTGTTCAATGTCAAGAAATTTTGCTCCGTTTATGAAATCCAAAAGAAAAAATCGGCACTATGACAAAAGGGTGATTTTTATTTATTTAGCTCATTGATAAGAAAAGTGAATGGTCCCTTGATTTGTTGGTCATTTATCACAGTTTTTGCCATAGAGCCGAAAAAATATTGACACTCAGTTTTGAATCCAAGAGAATAGGATCAGTGCAGCAAAATCATCTCGATTTTCAGTACAGCCTTGAGCACGAGGCAAAACCCGATGTGTTGAAGCTCATCCTGCAGACTAAATACGGTTCAGAAGGAGGTTTGCGTTACAGGCACTGCAATATGGAAGAGCGGATTGCCGACCTGCATCGACCGGATTTCCATGTTCTTCGCCAAAACCAACAGGCGGTCGGCACGGCCGTTTACTGCAAACGGTCCATTCACTTCGAAGGCCAAACCTATTTGGGGCACTACATCCGTTATTTTTCGGTTGCTCCCGGAAAACGCAGTCAAGGTATTGGAACTTCGCTCATGGCCAACGCCGAAAAACACTACCGGTCCGCAGTCAAGGAGCGGGCTATTTTTTATGGTTTCATCGAATTGGAAAACATCCGCTCGATGAAGGTGTCCGAAACATACAAATTCTCGAGCATCGGCCAATTCCAGACCCTGTTTTTCAGCCGCCTTTTCCCCCGGAAAAATCCGCATGTGCAAAGAATCAACGAAGAGGACAAATCCCAGTTTTTGGCAAAACTGGATTCTCAATACAAGAACTATTCACTGGTCAATTTCAAACGGATTTTTCACAATAACAACACCTATATTTTTAAAAAAGAAGGAGAGATATTAGCCGGTGCCCAAGTCAATGCCGTGCGCTGGATTTTCGAGAACATCCCGGGTTTTTCCGGTTGGTTGAATATGAACATCATCCCCCATCTTCCTATCCTCGGCCGCCTGGTCACTCCAGACAACTACCGATTCTCTTCATTTGAGGGACTGGTCTGTTTGCCGGGGCAGGAAGCTGCGCTTCTGTCCGTTTTTGAGCACGTTCTGGCCGAACACGGACACTACACCGGTATGACTTGGTTGGACACACGCAGCCCGCTGCTCGCCGGATTGAAAGAACACGGAAAATTGGGTCTTTTGTATAAAGTCCAGAAAACTCTTCCCGCCAGTGTCGTTGCCGCCTTCGCCAACGTCCCTGAGAACGAACAGGAGGCTATGCACTCGAAACCGATCTATATTTCCGCCTTTGATCTGACCTGAAAAAAGTCTAAAATTCAATAGTCCGAGACATTCTATGAAATGGAATCGGAAAGTGAAAACTCAATATCCGTCGTCGACGGCAATATCCCGGTCAAGGAGATCGACAAGGATATCTTTGCGAAATTGAAGTTTCTCTAATCAAAGCCCGTTCTGAAAACTCTATAAAAAAAAAGGGGGACGCTCCCGGAAGTGACTTCTCTCAGGAGGGCTTGAGCAGGAACGTCCCCACAGTATCAATAAAAGTACTCCTCTAGACCATGCTCACCGATAATTTCATCAATCTCATCGAGCATCAAATCCCGGCGTTTCAGCATGGCCTGGATTTCTCCGTCAGTGAGATAACTCCCAGCCACGTCTTTTATTGTCTCAAAATCCAGTGTCTTGATTCTTTCGACAAAAGTCCTGGGGAGTTGCCTCATCATCAAATTTCCATCTCTCATGTTTTCGGTAAAGATGAGATTTTCTGTAAACTGATCGGATGTCCGGAAGGACCTGGAATGATCGATGAGGATGATTCTCCAGTCACCGGTGATCAGAAAATTTCCTTGGTGCCGGTCTTCGTTGGCGATCAGGTTATCGAAGGCGCGCTGTAAAGACATCATGCGGTTCCAGCTCTGGACATCATTCTGAGGGACTGCGTAGTCCTTCGAGTTCTTCTCTCGCAAACTCATCCTCGAATCGATCCATAACTGCAGGGAACCTCGGATATCCTTGAACCGCCTTTCCACGGTCGGAGGGATCATGTTCAAATCCAGATATTTATCCAATCTATAAGCAGCGATCTCCCATCTCCAGTTTTCACAATAGCCATTATGGAGGCCTTCGATGGGCTTCCAGATAGCCTTTCGAACAATTCCATTCTTCTGGAGAGTCAACACCCAGGGCCGGGTGATGCCTTGTTGGACGCTCATCTGTTGTCTGTCTATGATCCTGGCCGTTTTGAGATAATTTTCCCAGTCATCGCGCTTTTCAATTTCATATGGAGTGAATTGTGCAAAAACGGATCCGCCTAAACAGACAGACAAGACGAGCACCAAGGGCAGCATTCGCTTTTTTCTCTCTCGTTTCATCTCTGTGCTCCTCATTCCTCGATCTGATTTTCACTCCCTCTAATCTTTCTCTCCTTATTCATGGCTATGTTTCTCATCTCAATAGACGAGAAAACTCCTGAAAGAGTTGTCTTTTATGACAGCATCAGCATAGAAAACGGAAAAGTGATCCCTCGTTAAAATTTTTAACAAAGGAAAAATCTCATTCCTTTCCGACTCTCCATACTCAGTCAAATCCGCAAATTTCCCCTGAAAAATCCATTGATAGAGGGAAGAACCGGTGGCATCCGAGGGGGAGAGAAGTGGAAACTTGAGCTTGCCTCTCGCACTGAGTGTATGAATAATTGTCATTTTTGACCGTCTTTTGTCCTTCCAAGTGTTATATATGCACTTTCCATGCCAACACAAAAGACAGGCCTCTGATAAAAATACGGATGAAAAAATCGATATGGATTGTAAGCCTGAATTATTCACAAATGGATATGTGCGGCGCAGCCTGTGAAGCTGTGGCCATCCACCGCGAACAGGCTGCAACAAAACAGATCCATTTGCCCCCGCGGGGTGAAAAAGGCCGATAGTATTGAAAAAAATGATCAAACATAAATGTCAAAGGCATGTTGTAAACAAACGATGTTTAATAGGCTGCATGTATTAGAGTTGGAAAAAACATCGGCCTTTTTTATGAATAGGTCAGGTTAGCTTTAGACGATTATTCGATGAGAGTGCCGCTGTCTCCGACCATCCAGCTGCCATTGACGTAGACATAGAGGATCGTGCGCTGAATGTCTTTGTCTTTCTCGTTTTTGTACTTGAGGTCGATAATCTTCCATTCTCCCAGTCCGTCATACATCATTTTGAGCTGGGCTTCGGTCGGACCCGCAAAATTCGATCCTTTGAACCTGCGGAGAACGGAGGTATCGCCGCCGTAATTTTTGATTTGGATGGGAAGAAGCCCTTTTTCGGCAGAATCATTTTTAATGAATTCCTCGACATAATCCAGAGGAATATAGAATTCATCGATGGTCACCCACTGGGAGGCCGAAGAATCCGTCACATCAGTACTCGTGAGGTCCTTTTTGCACCCCGAAGATCCCACGATGGAAAAAAGGGAAAAAGCGACCAGAACCAATAGTGAAAATATCTTTTTCATAGCGGCCCCCTTATTCTGAAATTGAGGTGAAAAATGTGAGAAGGGATCGATTCACTCATTGATATTAATATTATTTTTTACCCGCTCAAAAGTCAAACTCTTCTAGCGGTAGTGTAGCTCGCCTGCCAGTCATTTCCTTGAATCCGTATTTTGTGCTTCTCGAAGAAGGATCAAGACTAGAGCTCGGGAAGACAAAAGGACATCCGGTAATCGAATGAACAGCGCAAACAGCCGATTCTGATGACGAGTTCGGTGCACTTGATCCCCTGCTCGAACGAAAGCTCTCTCTCCAACCTTCCTTCACATGATGGGCAATTCAGGGGAACCGCTAGATGTATCTTTAATGATTTTTTTCCCTTCTGCGGACAGGGCAACTCTTCTTCCAAGATAGCGAACTCGGCAATTCCGGCGTCGGACAGCTCGCCAATCAATCTCCTGTAAAAGGACAGAGAATCCTTGGATTTGAGTTCGGCCATTTTCTTTCCTGCTGACGTTTTCAGACTCTCCGGCAAAACAGAGGCATAGGTCAGCTCTTTACTCAAATGAAGGGACAGCGTTCTTAAAAGATTTTGGCCTCTCAAAGCCGATTTAGTGAAAAAGTTGGCAACGCCCAGATATCCCGACTTGGCCAAGAATTCGGCGTCATGCAGGATGTCGGAAATCCGGTCTCCCTTTTTACTTTCGTCATAGAGGGACTTGAAGCCCGAGACAATACGGTCGATATCCGAAGAAGGAACCCCTTCCAGGTGGAGGATTTCAGAGGCTATCTCGGAGGACTGCTCCTCTTCAGGGATATTTTCCTTGTGGTAAAGGCCGTCGTCAAACTTACCGATGTCGTGAAACAAAGCGGCCAAAACCGGGATCAAAGGATCTATCTTTTCAAGAAGACAGATCTTACGGGCATAGAGAGCCACATGGAGAGAGTGCTCCCAAAGAAAACTGTCAGCCGCTCCGTTCTCTTTGCCGACAAAAACCTTTTCCCTTTTTTCGATCCCTTCTCTGATTTTTTCGAATAGACGAGGATAAAACGGTTCGATCAGGTTCAACAATTTCCTATATCCAGTCATTGGGGCTCTTATGGATCACATCCATTATCAACGGGCTCAGAAAAGATGTCAACGCCGTGCCACCCATTCAACAGACTATACGCGATTTTGGAATTGCCTAATCTTTTCTCTCCAGGCTTGGGAATTTTTTTCAAACCAATGAAGAGTGAGCATTGAAGGATGTTTTCGCGGTTTTGAAACTGCTGACTCTGCTTGTTTTTGAGAGATATGAAGATTAAGATAGCGACATGAGCGGCAGTGGAGCCAAGAGAGTTTACCCTCTCTCCCTTGTCCTTCTGGCCGGAGGAGACAGCCGCAGGATGAGACGGGACAAGGCCCTTCTCCCTGTCAATCGAGTCACCCTGATCGAATACATCCTGCAGCAGTTGGAGGGACGCTTTCTGGATACACTCATCAGTGTTTCCGAGCCCCAAAAGTTTCAATTCCTGAAACGGAGGCTGATTGTAGATGAGGAACCGGGTTTTGGGCCTATGATGGGCATCAAAACCGCCTTGACCGTCTCCCCGCATGAGAAAAACTTCATCATAGCCTGCGATATTCCAACCATAAATTATGATTTCCTGAACAAACTCATCGACGCCGGAAAAACCAACGAAATCGCCGCTTCTCTTTCCGGCAGCGGCCGCATTGAACCGCTTTTTGCCGTCTACTCGAAATCTGTTCTTCCCAAAATCGACCGGCTGTTGAACTCGGGAACCCGGTCAATTCTTCCCCTCTTGGACTCCTGCCAAACGCAGTACATAAGGATGAAATCGGATTCCTGGTATAAAAACCTGAACACGGAGAAGGACTACGAGGCTTTTCTGAACCATCTTATATGATTTGCTTCTCCTCCATTTTGTGTGGGTAAAATACACGGAATGGTTGAAGCGACTATTGAAGATTTAGCCTTCTCGAACCGACCTCAAGGGAAACCGGCCCTGCCGGTCGGTCGCGAATGTTTGAGCACGGGATGGATCAAAAAAAAGAGGTACGCATCTTCTTGATAGTCTCTAATAAATGCTCAGATAGACGAGCGGAGTTCCGCGACTGCCGATGAGGGAGGTGAGGGAATGGCGTTAAAAATCTGAAGTGAGCAAAACCATTTCAATGTATTGCCCATACAAAATGGAAGAGAAGCAATAAATTCTCTTCAGTCAGGCGGGGATTTATTTTTCGGTAAATTTTTGAACGAAATCGGCAAGTCTTTCCACTGTGCCCTGGACAAGAAAGCCCAGACCTCGGAAATACCCAGTCGCAGCTTTCTCTTTGACATCCGAGACAAAGGAATCCAGCCAGAGCAGAAGGTGGTTCGAAAGAAAATCGTTCATTCCATCAAGAGTGGAATCCAACTCGGAAACATCACGGGATTGAAGAGCCCCGGCCGCCTTGCGGCAGAGAAGAGAAAGGAAAAAAAGCTCATAGCCGATAAAATCGTCGGGAATCCCCGGTTCCATAGGCACCTGGAGATGTTGCTTTCTGTAGAACTCTCTCGCCTCCAGTGTCTGTCTTTCAAACAGAATATGCTCCTCGCTCAAATGAACGGAGGCATAGGGAGGGGCCAGCACTCTTTCCAGCCCGATAAAAAGCCGGGTGTAATCTGATTTCATAGCCTCCAATTGATCGGGACTCCATGACTTGCTGAAAGGCCGTAAAATTCCCAATCCCTCTCTGATAGCGGCATTGTCAGGAACCGGATATTCCGAGAAAAGTTTTTCCCGGACAATATTCGTGATGAAAGCTTCCTCGGGAGGATCAAGAAAGACACGGCTTAAAAAATCAAGGCAGACATGGAATGCAGACAAAAGATCGGCCCCGTCATCCATTGCACTTGTGTTTTCTCTCATTCTCAGCCGGAAGTCCCTTTCAAATCCCGGACCGTTGATAAAGGGCAAAGAAAAGATATCGGCCGCATATCTCTGCCAGAAGAAGGACGATAAATCCTGCATAGACAAAAAAGGGCCGTAATGCCCCCCCCTCTTTGTCCCGTCTCAGACGGAGGAGCTCCTTGATCAAAAGAATCACACCCAGAACTGAGAACAGAATCCGGGCTACTATAAAAGGCAGATCTTTTCGAATTGACAATCCCCAGGAAAAAGAGTGGAAACCCGAAGGATCGTTCTGGAGGAGAAAAACGAGTGTAACAAGAAGAGACAAGCTGGCAAAAACTATTGACAGCGTTTCCAGTCGCATGAGTGTGTTTTGATGCCAGAATAAACGGAGTGATTCCGCTTTTGAATTGCTGTCCGATCCAAGGAGGAGAGTCAGGCCTGCCGCCGTCAACTGAGTCCCTAATAGAAAGCTCGTCAAAAGATATGAGGCGGGTGTCAGCAAGGATTTCCAGATAGGCACTGTGGGAAGCATGTACACCGCTGACATGGCCCCGATCAGCAGAAGCCCGGCTAAGCCTCCTCCCCAGACAGGGATTTGAAGAATCAACGAGGATCTTTTTTTCAGGAATGCCAGAAGTGCACAGACCGCCGTCAGCCCCAGAAAAAAAAGAAGGAGCAAGATCTCCCTGCTGAGCCATGAAGTGCTAAGGTTCCGGAGAGAAAACACGGCACGGAAGGGACTGCCCAGGTGAAAAAATGACAGAATTACAGCCAGTGCTGAACAGAGGAAGATCACAGTCCGAATAAAAAGGCGAGAAGTCCGCATGCTTCCGGCACCGAAGCGACGGGAAAAAAATTGAAGGACTGTCTCAGCAATGACAAAGGCCCCGGCTCCCATCTGGATGAGAAGAGTGAAGGCAACCAGTGGCCAAAAAGAATAAATCATGCTCCGACTTCCTCTCTGTTGATAATCCTCGCCCCTTCCTTCCCTGCTCTTGTCGCATCACGATGAGGTTTGATGACGATGGCCGGACCGGTGAGAGATGGATGGGGCAAAGGGGGAACACTGTTTGTCTTCCCATATCTTTTTCTCAACACGTCCAAATCTCCAAAATCGAGGGCACGCATGGGACATGCAGACACGCATGCCGGAGACTTTCCCTGGTCGATGAGATCATAACAGAAATGGCATTTGCTCATTATCCCCGTCGCTCTGTTGTAACGGGGTGAACTGTAAGGACATCCCCATTCACAGTAACGGCATCCCATGCATTTTTCTTCGTCGATAAAAACGATTCCGTCCTCCCGCTTGATAATGGCCTTATTGGGACATGATTTCAGGCAGATCGGCTGTTCACAATGGTTGCAGGCAATAGAAAGATGATAGGCAAAAACATTCGAGAGCCAGAGAGTCCCTTCTCTCTTCCATCCCCCGCCGGAAACTTCATAGACCCGGCGCCAGAGAAGGCCGACATCTAAATTGTGTTTGTCTTTACAGGCCATTTGACAGGTTTTACAACCGGAACACAGGCTCGAATCCAGGAAAAAAGCGAACTGTTTGGTCATCTGTCATTCCTTTGATTTTTCAACCTGGACCATGATCGTGTGTTGTGCATTTCCAAAGGCCAGAGGGGTCCACCTTTCCGAAGTGAGGACATTCACCGAACCGCCATGGTCCACTCCCTTTTCGTCCGGTTCCCACCAGGCCCCTTCCGGGATGGCCACGACCCCGGGCATGATGCGTCCTGTCAGGCGGCAAGCTATGATCATTTCGCCCCGTCCATTAAAGACTCTGACTTTCTCTCCATCTCTGACACCTCTAGGAAAAGCATCCTCAGGATTGATGAAAATCCTTTGAGGAAAAGCTTCGCGGAGCCAATCCACATTGTCGTGTGTGCTGTGAACACGCGCCAAATAATGATGCCCCAAGGCCTGGAGAGGAAAAGCCTCGGCTTCGGGCCCGAAGGGACTTTCCCATTCCTGGATGTACTTGGGAACAGCAGGAATTTCATCGGGCTGGTTCAGATCAAAAAGCTCCTTAGAGAATATTTCAATCTTTCCGGAAGGCGTGGACAGAGGATTGGTCTGGGGATCTTTCCTGAAATCAGTAAAGGCTACAGCCGGCTCCGTCACAGGCAGAGAATAGGCTCCGATATTCGATGACTCGAATCTGTCCAGGCTGGGCACTTGGGGAAACCGTGTCTCCCGGTACTCCTGGAGAGCCCATTCAATCCAATCTCTTTCGGAGCGCCCCTCGGTGTAGTCCAAACCAATTCCCAGTCTTTTTGCAATCTGAGAGCAGATCCAGTAGTCGCTCCTCGCCTCAAAAGGCGGCTCGACGATTTTCGGCATCAGAATGACTTCATCGCCGTATTTCCACCCGTCTTCGAGCCCGTAGGTCTCAAACTGCGTGCAGGCAGGCAGGATGAGGTCGGCAAAGCGCCCTGTGGAAGTGAGGAAATTGTCTTGGACGGCGAGAAACTCCACCAGGTTCTCGTTCTGCAGTATTCCCGCCGACCGGTTGATGTTCGCATGTTGATTGATGAGGGCATTGCAGGCCACCGCATAAATCAACTTAATGCTGTTATCCAGCCTGTCCACCCCCCTCACTCCGTCATCTGCCGTCATTTCCTTTCCTCTCAGAACAGCCTCTGTCCACAAAAAACATGGGATTTTTGCTTGGACCGGATTCCGTCCTGAGGGAAAAACATTCCAAAACGGTCCGCCGTCCGGAGCTTGAAAAGCCATTCCGCTGGCCCAGCCTCCCGGAACTCCGACATTTCCCGTCAGGGCCGCCAGGACACAGCCGCCCCGGACCGCCTGCTCCCCGTATGCCCGGCGCTGCATGCCATATCCCTGATAAAGAACCCCCGGTTTGATCGTGGCATACTCCCGGGCGATCCGGATAATGGTTTCTCGCGGAACTGAGGTTATTTCTTCTGCCCAACCTGGTGTCTTGGCAATCCCGTCACGTCTTCCCAGAATATAATCTTCATAGGTCTCTGCATACTCAGTTCCTTCCGGCATCTGTGTCTTATCGAATCCGATACAGTATTTTTTGACGAAGAGGGAGTCGAAGAGGCGTTCGGTGATCATCACGTAGGCCATAGCGCTCATCATGGCCGTATCGGTGCCGGGCCTGATGGGGATCCACTCATCAGCCAGAGAGACGGCGCTCAATGTCATCCTGGGATCGATACAGACAACTCGTGCCCCTTTTTCCCTTGCCTTGTGCACAAAATAGGCACTGTTGGTTCCGTCAACCATTTCAGCCGGATTCCAGCTCCACATGATGATGTATTTGGAGTTGAGCCAGTCCTGACGTTGATTCCCGGTGTCGGACGTCCCATAGACATACGGAGTTGCCTGGCTGATGCATGCCCAGCTGTAGCTGTTGTAAAAACCCAGGGATCCCCCGAACAGATTCATCAGTCTCTGGGCGGTTTGCCGGCCGTTTGTCTGGCTGTAGCTGCCCGTTCCATAGGGAACGTAGAGAGCAGAATTTCCATATTTCTCCTTCACACGCTGCAACTCTGAGGCCATTAGATCGAGGGCTTCATCCCAGGAAATCCGCTCAAATTTTCCTTCTCCACGTTTACCCTTGCGTTTCAAGGGGTATTTTAAGCGGTCCGGGTGATACTGCCGGCGCCGGTAGGAGCGGCCGCGGATACAGGGTCGTAGCTGTGGATCGGCGACAGTATCAGGAAGACGATCGTCTCCTTCGATTCGGGTGATCACTCCACCCTTGACATAAACCCGGAGAAGACACTTACCGCCACAGTTGTGAGCCGGACACCCGGTACGGACCATCCGCTCCTTGTCTGGGGAAGCAGAAGAGGGATCCGTGTTTGGTTTCGAAAGAGGCACGAGCGGTCGGGAAACAAAGACAGAGCCCCCCAGAAAGGCGCTCCATTTTAGAAAACTCCTCCTATCGATCTCAGGGAAAGGTGGAATTTTGGAGCGTTTTTCCAATGTCATATCACAACTTGCATGATCACCGCGGCCAAAAACAGGAGAACGGAAAAATATGACCACCTCCGGCGAGGACTCCAGCTTGAATAAGCCGGCATATTGGAAAAGCGAATCTTAAAAATCAGAAAAAGAAGAACAGAATTCACTAAACTTTCCAGTCCAAAAAAGCTCAGCATCCGTTCCCAACCCAAATCGAAAAAACTCCTGACAGGAAAAACCAGACTGAGCCCTCCCAGAACAAATGCATACAACACTCTCCAGGAAAAAGCCATCCCCGCCAACCGGGGCAGACAAAGAGGCTCCCCGGTTTTTGCCGGAGCGGGCAGAAAAGCCATGGCCACCAAAGACTCCAAGAGAATGGCCGCAGCAGGATTGATCACAGTCAGCAGTGTCGGAGCGGGAAGGACGAAGTCTGTCAGTTTGATACAGCAGGCGACAAGAGCAGTGGCTAAGACTGCCGAGCGGCGGCCGGAAAAAGTATAGGCCTGGATCATAGTCCACAGCCCCACGGGAAACATGACAAATCCGGCCAAACCCGGAATTCCTAAAATATGAAGGATATGCCCCAATGTGGCTTCGGCCAAGCCCCACAATGAACCCCAGAAAATGATAAGGACAATAAATTGAGTGATTGTTGAATCGCCTTTTTTCATGACTTTTTCCCTGTTTCCCTGGAATCGATTTTCCGTACATTCCAGACAGAATCGACAAAATATTTCTTGTCGTCATAGAGCTGCTTTTCGATGACGAAGCCCGTGGCCGCAGCCAGCTCATGGATATCCGTCTCCAAATACTTGTAGGAGTATTCGGTGTGGATAGGTTCCCAGGCATCGAATTCAAACGTCTGGCCAATGTCCTCGATAAAAACCTCCTGTTTCTCCAGACTGACCAGATAGCTTTCCATGGCCCCTGTGAACACATCGTAGCTGGCAAAAAAACGAAACTTACTGATATCAAACTTCCCTCCCAACTCACGGTTGATCCGCTCAAGCAAATTGAAGTTGAACTGGGAGGTGATCCCTTGGCTGTCATTGTAGGCCTTCAGCATCAGATCGATGTCCTTTTTCAAATCGAATCCGATGATAACAGTATCGGCACTGTTGAGTGAATTCCAGAGGTCATGTAGGAAGGCACGGGCATATATTCTGTCGAAGTTTCCGATGTTGGATCCCAGAAAGAGGACCAGATTCTTTTGACTGTCTGTGCCCTTCATCCATTTGAGCCCGTCGAAGTATTCGGCGACAAGCCCCAAAGTGTTCATTTCGGGAAAACGGTCATTCAAAGACCGGACAAGTTTCTGCATGGCTGCTTCCGAAATATCGATAGGTATGTATGTAAAATCCAAACCTCTGGCTAAAAAATGCTCGAGCAGAACGCTCGTTTTTCGTCCATCTCCGGGACCCAACTCAACCAGATTGAACGGCAAACCGCCCATCATCCGGCCGATTTCCTCCTTCCTGGTTTTAAGAATGTCGAGTTCACAGCTAGTCAAATAATACTCTGGAAGATCCATAATTTTTCGAAAGAGAAGGCTGCCTCGATCGTCATAAAAATATTTCGATGAAAGCCTTTTGGGTTGCTTGGACAATCCAACAAGCACATCGGTGGAAAAAACCTCTTTTGAAGTGTCCAAACTTTTGAGTTCATTGGGCGTTAAAAGCTTATAACTGGAACTCATTGGTTCTCCTTATTTACAGGGAAGGAAGCGGATCGTCGTCTCCATTTCTTTGAGGACTTGAGAAAGAGACTCGAGGGTTCTGGTGGTGTCTTCCTCTGTTGTGTTAAAAGAGAGTGAAAACCTCACCGAACAATGGGCATCTTCCCTGCTTTTCCCCATAGCCATCAGCACATGGGTCGGCTCTGGCGAACCCGCTTTGCAGGCGGATCCCGAGGAAAGAGCTATCCCGTGCTGATCCAGGGCGATCACCAGGGATTCTCCTCTCAGCCCGGGCAGGGTCATGTTGAGAGTATTGGGCAATCTGTGATCCGGATGGCCGTTGAGTGTGGCTTCAGGAATCAATTCTCGGATTCCCTTCTCAAGCCTGTCCCGCAACCGGACCATTGCCTGGGACTTGGCGAGGGAGAGTCTGGCTATCTCGGCCGCCTTTCCCAGGCCGACAATGGCCGGGACATTGTGCGTACCGGCCCGGAGGCCCCCTTCCTGCTCTCCTCCGTGAATGACAGGCTCGAGAACAATTCCTTTTTTCGTATACAGGGCTCCGATCCCTTTGGGCCCATGGAATTTGTGAGCAGACAGACTGAGCAGGTCCACATCCAGTTCTTCCACATCAACCTTGATTTTGCCCACAGCCTGTACGGCATCGGTATGGAACAGAATCCCCCTTTCGTGAACGGCTGCACATAACTCCCTTATGGGGAGGATAGTCCCCACTTCATTATTGGCCATCATGATGGAAACGAGGATGGTATCGGAAGTGATGGCCTTGCGGACAGTTTCCGGTTCAACACATCCGAATCGATCCACATCGAGGTATGTGACTCTGAAGCCCCTCCGTTCCAGGAACCTGCAGGTTTCCAGAACCGCCGGATGCTCGATGGAGGTGGTGATGAGGTGACCGCCCTTCTCTCTGTTGGCTAAAGCCACGCCTTTGATGGCCAGATTATCAGATTCCGATCCTCCGGCGGTGAAAATGATCCTTCTTGGCCGGGCATTAATGCATTCGGCCACCTGCCTTCTGGCTTTTTCGACGGCATCGAAGGACACCCGCCCCGCCTCATGGAGGCTGGAGGGATTGCCGAGAGACTCCTCCAGGAATGGAAGCATGGCTTCCCGGACGGCATCGGCTACCCGCGTGGTCGCGTTGTTGTCCAGATAGATGCGCCGGACAATGGCTCTTTCGCCCTTTTTTACAGAAAGAAAGGGCTGTTCTCTCATTTTGACTTCGGCTGATGCCGTTCGCTGACTGGCCTCTGTCTTCTCCCCGATTTTTCTCACCTCGCACAGCAGAGCCTTGTAGACCGGAAAACCCGAGATTTCATCATAATTCTGGAGATCGGTCAACTCATTGACGTTCCATTGCTGCCAGGCTTTAGGTCCCACGGGAGTGCCTCCACCTTGATTGCATTCTATAGTTCCGGCGACAATGGCGGCAGTGACCCGGGCTCTAAAGGGGACAGCACCTCTCGGTGTGCTGACTTCCACCAAATCTCCCATCTCGATACCTCTGGGAACGGCGTCATCGGGATTGATTTCAACAGTCGGCTCGGGATTGTCTTTAACCAACCCTTCGATACCGTGGTGTTGAGAACGAAAATCGGTCTGGGGCCGTGCACCCGAGTTGAAGACCAAGGGATATTTTTTGGCCAATTCCGGATTTCCTATCGGTCCTTCTTTGACTTCTGTGTACTTCGGCAAAGGCTCGTATCCGTACTCCTCCAGCACTGTCGACCAAACCTCAAATTTTCCTGTCGGTGTTTCGAAGCCGGGTTTTTCATCCTCTCTCAGTCTCCCCTTTTCCCATTTCCTGTATTCCATCATGGGGACCGGCCTCTTGATCCAGCCTCCGGCTTCTCTTACGTCTTCCAGCGAGTATCCCGATCCCTGTAAAACATAGCGGACAAGTTCCTCCTCACTCTGGGGGTAGAGATGGCCGTATCCGAGACGGTCTGCCAGCTCAGCCATTATCAGATAATCATTGCGGGCTTCAGCCACCGGTTGAATGATTTTTTCTCTTAATCTGAGAATGGGACCGTAAACCATGTAGGACTGAATCTCGAACATGGTCGTCGCCAGCAAAACAAGATCGGCATAGGCGGCATCGGCCGTCAACTGGCGGTCGATGCAGACCAAAAAATCCAGTTGACTCAAAGTTTCCCTCCAAATGGAGGTTTGTGGCCAGGATGTGAGCAAAGAGCCGCCATGGATGATGAATCCTCGTATCGAATAGGGATCTCCCTTCAGCACGGATGAGACAAGTCCGCTGGCATGGGACTCCCCCCGGTAATCACTGTAGACCGGAAACTTGTCTCTGGCCACAGCCAGATCCAGATGTGGATTTTTCTGGTTGCAAGAGCGGTTGATGGGAAAATGGGAATCCGGCATGGCCAATCCAATCCCTCCCGGAACGTCCAGCTGACCGGCCAGAGCAAAGAGGGTCAAAACCGCCCTGATCGCCTGGATTCCGCTGTTCGAATATTCGAGTCCCGTGTACATAACCGGACAGGCCCCTTTAGCTCCTGAGATTCTTCTGGCCAGAGTGCGGATCGTGTCGGGAGGAACGCCCGTAACGGCCGCAGTGCTTTCCGGAGAAAAATGCTGCACATAGGATTTGAGCTCTTTAAAGCCGTGACACCAATTTTCGGCGAAGTCCTCATCATAGAGATCTTCTTCGATAAGTATTCCGATCATGGCCAAAGCTAAAGCCGCATCTGTTCCAGGGCGGATGGGAATCCATTGGGCCTCTGTGCGCAGGGCGGTTTCCGTCCGTCTCGGATCGATAAGGACAACTTCTGCTCCCCTCCTGGCCGCCGCCTCCAAGCGAAACATATCCAGAGGAGGCGAATCCGTGGCCGGGTTGGCTCCCCAGACTAGGAGCAAATCGGCATTTTCCATGTCTGTGAACATGTTGATGAGCATGCGGCCCATCGTCACATGAGGAGCAATCATGGCGAAAGAGACATAGCAGAGTGCTCCCACACCCATAGTGTTCGGAGACCCAAAAGGAAAAAGGATGTTCGAAGCAGAGGAGACAGCCACTCCCTTCGGTTGGAAGATATCACAAAGGGATAGCTCGAAGGCACCCCTTCCCGTATAAATGGCCACTGCTTCCGGTCCTGATTCTTCCTTGATTTTTTGAAGATGATTGACAATCATCCTGAAGGCATCCTCCCAGCCGATCGGTTTGAAATCGAAGTTCCCTTTGGCACCTGAGCGGACCAAAGGAAACTTCAGCCGGTGGCGGGAGTGGACGATCTCCGGCGCATGTTCTCCCCGGCGGCAGATCATGCCCAGAGGATGGCCATCATCGGCTCTGATTCCCTTGAGCCTCCCCTTCTCCAACTCCACTTCGACCCAACATCCGGCCGGACAGATACCGCAGATGGCCTTTTTCCATAGTCTTTCAGACATTTGCCTCATACCGTAAAGACTGCGATTAAAAAAATTAAGTTATAAGTTGAGGAAAGTCAAACCACAGATTCCCCCCCCCTGCAGAATCTTCAATACTTCCAGCAAAATACAGAGGAGCTTCTCTTCCATATTGAATGGGCAAGCCTTCTTCTAATGAGTATGAAGATTTGGGCAGAGTTGAACGACATTTCGGAGCTAAGATTCAGTTGGAAGTTTCGGAGCTGCCGAAAAAAGAGGTATCAGATTTTCTTCAGGTAATCGTTGGCCTGGACACTGCCGCTCTGGATGGTGGCGATAGAGAATTTTTCCTGGACCTGAGTGACAACGACACTTCCCACATTCTCTTCCACCGCTCCCAGAGACAAGCCCGTATCCGGATCGATCAGCTCTTCTCCTTTTCTGATGACATCGAAACTGTCTCCCGCCTGAATCCCCGTATTCGCTCCCAAATTGATCCAAACCTGATTGCCCGAGACCTTAATCACTCTTCCAGAATGAGATGCTCCTCCGCTCATCCCGGCCGCATTTTCGACAATTTTAACGACCATTTTTTCAACAGCCGGATGCATGATTTCATTGGCCATGCCATAATCGAAATCCTGTTGAAAATTGATGCTTCGAAACCGCGCGCCCACCAGTCTTTTCGTATTTTCCTCTTCCGCAGCTACAACGATCTCTCCTGTTGTCGTGTTGACCAGCCTGGCCTGGAGAACGACTTTTCCCGTCGTCACACCGACGCTCACCCCTCGAATACCTCCTCCTGTACGGGAGATGCTGAACTGGCTGACCGATCCCGTCAGCATGAGATCGACACCCAGCATTTGTCCAATTTTCGCGGCAGTCTGAGGCGTGACTCTTCCCGATGCGCCAAAATTCTGTTCGGCGATGAGGGCCTGTACTCTATCCCTCTCGATTATGCTGAACTGCCCTGATTCCATCAGTGCGGTCACAAAAACATCAGCGGCCGCCCGGCCCAAATTGTCCCCCCAATAACTCCATGTGCTGTTGTTTTCAAAATCGATGACGGCCACTCTGAGTT
Source organism: uncultured bacterium (assembly GCA_965603105.1). Taxonomy (GTDB): domain Bacteria; phylum Acidobacteriota; class Aminicenantia; order Aminicenantales; family Aminicenantaceae; genus CBFDBS01. The sequence continues at coordinate 11,447 of CBFDBS010000003.1, read as the reverse complement.
TGCCCTGTCCCATTGCCAGTGACGAACAGAGCAGGCAGATGAGAAGGAGCGGAACGACTGTCTGCGATTTGATTTTTCCTTTCATTTCATCCTCCGTATCACTTTTTCTACTCAGTATATCTTAATCCTCCCATTCCCGGTCAAGTCATCTTTTTATATTTCTTATTCTTTTCCAAATCGTGCAAGATAGGTAAAAAAGATTTGAGGAGAGTTGGACGATATTTCAGACTCCACCCCAACCTAGACAATCTGTCAGATTCAATCTCTTTCTGAGGGCATCCGTTTGTAAACGGACCGTTGGTATGTATTGAGTAAACAAAAGTGAAGGGACATTAATGTTAGAACTAAGCAGGGGCGGCCCATTGTCCCTGCGGAACCTGAACCGCCCCGTTGGTGATGGATCACTCAGATGAGTGAGAGAAAAGGCATTGCAGAAGGAAAAAGACCGGATGAGAGATGCTCTTTTTTTTCATAGATTGATCGAACGGCCGCGGGATACAACAAGATATTTTTCCGAAGGCTTTTTCCCCACACAAATCAAGATACCGACATGCCGGGCTGTCTCCTTTCTTCTGAGAAGAATATTTTTGGCCCGGCTCGTCGGCAGAAATTTTCTCCTGACCCCCACATTGAAAAGCAAGTGATAGAAGTATCTCAGTACGATTTTCAGCAAAGGCCATAATCCCACTATTTTCAAGAAATTCCATGATTCTTTGACGGCAATTTTTTTATGCTCTGCAGTCTGTAGTGTTAAGGCGCCGGCATCCTCGAACCACCCTTTCCATTGTGAGAGAGTCGGCAGATGGAAATCCAATCCTGTAGACCTGGACATGATCTCCTCAGCCGCTGTGATCTGAATGAGCGAAAATTCCGGTATCTTTTCATCCTTGAATATTTCAACAACTCCAAAGCAACCACCGGGTTTGGCGACCCGGAAGTATTCCCTCAAGGCCTTGTTTTTATCCAAAAACACAGTAACAAACTGAGTGAAGACAACATCAAAAGTATTATCCTCGAAAGGCAGATCACAGGCATCGGCGACTTCAAAGGTCACTCTGTCCTCGACCTTCTGTCTTTTCGCCCGTTCCCGGGCAAATTCAATCATCCGGCTGGAAATGTCCACACCGACAATCCGAGACCCCCTCCCCTCTGCCAGCCGGCAGGCCATGAATCCCGTCCCGCAGCCCACTTCCAAGACTGTGCTCTTGTCATTGAGCCCGCACCGTCTGATGAGGTCTTCGGCGACTTTCAAGCCGCCAAATTGAAAAAGAGGCACTCCCAGATATGCCGTGAAGTCATAATAGCTCAACTGTGAAACTTCTTGGTGGGACAGTCTTTTGGCGCACACTTTGGGACCTTTCAATCCTTTCAAATCAGATTCGATACCTACAGACAAGGATCAAAAGACAGAACATCCTCTTTTTGCCGGCACTGACCGATCAACTCGTCCAGCTTTTCCCTTTCCATTATCGACAAGCGTTGATAGTGATATTTCTTGTATTCTTTCAGGTGGACCAGCGCCTGATCCTTTTGTCCTTTCCCCAAAAGGGTCATCCCCAGATTGTAAAGGGGAAAGCCAAAATCAGGTTTGAGCTCCACGGCCTTTTCCCAGCAGGAAATGGCTGCATCTCCTTCGCCCGCCTTTCCATAAACTGTCCCCAGTCCGTTGTAGGCTGAGGCATAGTTCGGATCCAGCTCAATAGCTTTTTTGAAATGCCGGATGGCGTCTTGAAGGTCGGCCGTCCTTTTTGACAACAAGGCTCTCGAAAGTGAGAGAGAACCCAGATTATTGAAAATAACGGGCGAATTGCCATCCAAGGCTAGGGCTCTTTCATATGCCCTTTCGGCAAGATCAAAATCTTTTTTGTTCCAATAAGCCACGCCTAGATAGATCCATAGGTCTGGGTCATAATCGATAAGAGCCAATCCATTTTCGAGCATAACTATGGCGGCGTCGAACCGGCCGGCTTCGACAAGCAGAATACCGAAGGTGCTGATTATCTTGGTATTGGAGGGATTCTCTTCGAGTCCCCTATTGAGAGTCTCGAGGGCTTCCTTCATCTGCCCCTGTTCCTTGTACAGGGTCGCCAGATGAGTATAGGCCTGATCAAAATCCTTTCTCGCCGCGATGATTTCTTTCAGTAGGCGAATCCCTTCTTCGAACCGCCCTCCGTTGTAAGCCTGGATCGATTCCTGCAGCTTAATCTGGTAAGGAAGCAAAGTCTTTAAATCATCTTCCGGAGTGTATATTTTTTTGCTGATTGAAGTTTGAAGGCTGGACAGATATCCCAGACTCTCCAGTTTTTTCAAGGCATCTCTGTCCACATGTTTGGAACTGTCTCCGGCATTTTCAAGGGACATCCGGGCTGAAAGTTCGTTAAGTTTCTTTTTCAATTCTAGCGTTACTTCAACATCAGCCATGTTTCGTGTTTCACGGAAATCCTTCTCTAAATCGTACAGTTCAGGGATTGGAGAATCTATATATTTGAATGGCCCTTCGATATAACCTGCAAGCGGTGCCCAGCCTCTATTGAGATTGGCGTAGAGCGATTCGAAGTAAATAGACCTCCTTGGAAGTCTTTTTCCTTTGGCGGCGTTCAAGAGGGATATTCCCTGCAGAAAGCCGGGTTTGTCTATGTCCAGCACATCGCAGATGGTCGGGAAGATATCGGCGTGACAAACATTCTGTTCGACCCTTCCCGGTTTCAGACCGATGTGGGAAATCAGCAACGGAATCCAAAGCGTCGAATTGTACGCAAAATAGCCGTGGGTGGGTTCGCCGTGTTCACCCAGCGATTCACCGTGATCTCCCGTGAAAATGACAACGGTTTGATCAAAAATACCGTTCTCTTCAAGGAAATCAAACAGCTTTCCGAGCGCATGGTCAACATAGGCCACTTCTCCATTGTAAGGATTCGATTCATACTGTTTATCGAAAGGATCCGGCGGCGAATAGCGCTGATGAGGATCGAAAAGGTGTATCCAGCAGAACCATGGATCCGTCTGGTTTTTGATCCAGCCGACAGATTTATCGACGACAATCTCCGCCCGCCTCTCCACATACGAAAATTCCTGCTGACTCATGGAGCCATAATTGTCATCATAGACGTCGAATCCCTGGTTGAGCCCGAACCGAGAATCCAGAGGAAAAGCCCCGACAAAGGCTCCGGTGGAAAACCCATGGTTTTTCAAGTGCTCGGCCAGGGTTAAGAATGCATCAGGAACGATAAAATGTGAATTGTCATGAACTCCGTGATAAAGGGGAGTGCTGCCTAGAAAAATATTAGCGTGTGAAGGAAGAGTCATGGGCGTATGGGCAAAAGCCCGGGTGAATATGGTTCCTCTTTCCGCAAGCCTGTCGATGTTGGGAGTGGACACGTGTTGGTCGCTGTAACAGCTCAACCTGTCAGGGCGGAGAGTATCTATAGTGATAAGAAGCACATTGGATTTCACTTTTTCAGCCGACGCTTTTATCGAGAACAAGGGAGCAAAGAGGAATCCAAGAGAAATGGCGAAGAGGAAGATTTTCTTCATTCTTTCCTTCAGCTGCCTTCCATCACTAATATTCCAACAAAATGAAAAGGCCCCTCCCGCCGAAGAAACAGGAGGGGCCATGAATTCAAACATCTACTCTGGGGCTAGAAGTTGTATCTTATCGAGAGCTTGAACACTCTGGGATTGAGGATCCTGAGATCCTGACCGAAGGTTGGAGCAGTGATTTGCAGTTCTTGCTTGAGTGAGTGGGCGGCATTGGTCACATTGAAGGCATCGAGGGCAAGGGCAACGACGGATGTATCGGAAACCTGGAATGTCTTTTCCAATCTCATGTTGAGCATATAGTAGATGGGCAGACGGTCATCACCATACTTTTCACCATCCTCGGTACTTCCGTAGAGTTCGACCGGTCCGATACCCGGAGCGTTGACGATGACATAGTTTGGATTGACGTATCCGTCTCGTGCATTAAAGACAGCGCTTAAGTTGATTCCAAGCGGAAACTGGTAGAGTCCGGAGAGCTTCAAGTTCCAGCGGGAATTGACATAGATATCCTGGATACCCGAGCCTTCGCTTTCGACGGCGACAACGCCTTCATCAAAATAACTCACGTTGTTCATACCGTCGTTGACTTTGCCAGCCAGCATGTCGTCGATTCTTCCCAGATATTCACCTTTGTAGTTTCTTCTCCAGTCGGACCAGCCAAAGGACCCGGTCATCATCCAATTGTTGGACAGTCTCTTTTCCAAGACGAGTTGGGCTCCGAGGTACTGATCATACGCTTTTTCGTGGTTGGTCAAATACTCGTACGGAAAGAACTCCGTCCGTCCGTAATAATCCATATCCACGGAGTCATCATGGCCGGCGACATAGTAGTTGTCTTCGGTCTCGAGTGTCCCGTCCGCCTGCATGGACCGGAGCCAGTTCTGCTTGTGATACCTCTTGTAGAAAAGCTCCACACGGCCGGCGAATTCGGGAAGCAGTTCCTTCTCATAGAAAAGGCTGATCTCATCCAGGAGCGGGGAGTTGTAATCGGGATCGAAGCGGTTCAGGGATTCAATCGAGCTCGGATCATCGAGATTGATAGTCGAAGAGTAGTCTATCCAGTAGGTGGGATCACTGGGATCTTTCAGTTCCCCTGCATCATAATCATAGCCGAAGAGCTCATCCTGCGTCACACGGGTATCTGCATTGAGGTCCTGCCACATCAGGTAGATGTATGTCCAGCCCAGCGGATTGATGAAGTCGGCCATGTAGTTTCCGGATTGAGAGCCGTAGCGCGCTGCAGAGAGTTTCAACACATCTTTTCCTGTTCCGAAAATGTCCCAGGCGACGCTGAGACGCGGTGAAAAGACATGAAAACTTGCCCCATGATCCAACTCATCGATCTGGAGAGCCGGCATGTATTGGGGAAGCCATAAGGAGGCGGGGATGTTGACATCCTTGACGGTCGACAATTCGTGGTCATAGCGGAGTCCGAGGTTGATGGCAAACCGGCCGATGGAAAAATTGTCCTGGGCAAAAGCACTGAAGCGCTCGAAGAAGTAGTTGGGCTGGTAATCCCGGAAAAGGTTGGCGTACCATTCCTCCCCAGTCGGGTAGTCGGGATTAGGTCCATAGCTTTCGAGAAGAATATCGGCTTCATAGAGATTGAACGTGGAGGACATGGCGCTCATGTAATCGACTCCGAATTTCAACTCGTGGTCACCACCCAGAAAGCTTTCCTTGAAATAGATGCCGGTGACATTGACATTGATGGAATCTCTGTTTGCACCATAATCGATGGTGTTGCCGGACATGTAGAAGCTGGGTTCGTAGGACCAGATCATATAGTCGCCGGAGCCATCTTCCGTGAAATCTTTGCGGGGTTTGAGGTTGAATCCGCCGTCTGTATAGATGACTTTGGCATCGAGGTAAAGATTGCCGAAGGTCTGTTCGAGCTCACCCTTATAGATGTACCCTGGACCGATCTGATCCCAAAGGGTATCCGCATCCTGCACTGTATAGTCGTAGTAGGCCCTCCCCCACTTCTGTTTGTTATCGTACTGGGCGAATCCATTGAACCGAGTTGTCGGCGTAAGCTGGACATCCAGACGGAAATAGCCCGACATCAGCCAGGTTTTGTCGGACTCTCCCGAGAGAGCCAAGGCATCGATATCCTGGACACCGAATGAGCCGTAGAACCAGGCTTTATCCTTGAAAATCGGTCCTCCAAAATTGGCGCCGTACAGATACAGCCGGTTGATTCCGGCCGCGGTATAGCCTAAATCAGCCAGATCGTCGGGGACATTTTCGGACTGCCATTCGTTTCTCTCCACATCCAGATAGAATGTACCGGAATAATTGTTCCCCCCCCTTCTGGACAGCAGGTTGATCTGCACTCCACCGGTTTGGGATGCGATGTCATTGTTGCCGTAGGTGATCTGGATTTCATCATAGAGAGAGGGATTCACATAAGATGGAGACGCACCCAGGGCGGAAGTATCCGTGATGTTGGCTCCATCCACATTCCAGGTGGAATCCTCGGGATCCGAGCCGTGTCCGATGTAGTTGGACTGCTGGCCGCCCTCCGCACCTCCGACGTCACTTTTATCGATCAGCATCCCCGGCATCATTTCCATAATGACCCAGGGATTGCGGGCGGTAGGCAGGCTCATTATCATTTCGTTGGAAAAGTTGACGCCGACCTGCGCCTTCTTGGTATCGATAACCGGTGCCTGGCTGACGACGACCACTTCCTCTTGAATATCGGCCTGCTGCATGGTGATCGTCAGATTGATGTCCCTGCCGAAAATGACAGTCATGTTCTCCTGGATATAAGTTTTGAATCCAGGAATCTTCAGGCTGAGATCATAATCGTCGGCCAGAGGAAGGTTCAGGAAACGGAAATTCCCTCCCTCGGAAGTGACGGACGACATCGAAGCTATTTTTGATCCGGTCAGCGCCACCTCAACACCCGGCAACGGATTGCCGTCCATGTCTTTGACCACACCTTTGATGGCACCGAACTCGGCACTGAATACAAAAACAGACAGAATCAAAAACAGGCTCAGTAACAATGGTACTTTTTTCATTTACCTCCTCCTTTAAAGGATTTTTTTGGTCTGAAACATTTCACTTTGTCTTTTTTTCAATTCTCTATTTTCTATGTCGCACCTCCTTTCGGTTTCCCTTCTGAGCAAGAATCATGCCAATAGAAGCCGAGGGAGACAAAGGGACGGATTTAGGTGACCGGCTATCTCTGAATTCAAAGTGGGAAAACGGTTCGCTTTTCTGTAAGGCAAGGGAAGATAGGAGAGATTATTATCCTGAATAGATCAGGCTAATAATTGATTTAAGACAATTACAAAATACAATCTCACCAAATTGAGTAGAGAAAGGAAAGAGAGGAGGTCTCCAAATTGTCTAATTTTTTAACTACAAGCTTCAGGAGAGGACAAAAAAACAGATCTTAACTTCCTCAATTCAAAAAAGATAATTAGTCATTCAGGATGCCTGTCCAACTTTCACTCATGTTTTAGCCCGGATTATTCAGTTTGGATTAGCAGGCTATTTTTCCAGACTGTATTTCTCGATTTTATTATCAAGAGTCTGCCGGGTTATCCCCAATATCCTGGCGGCATCGCTTTTGTGCCAACCGGTGTGTCTCAAAACCCTGATGACGTGATCCTCTTCAATCTGGTCCAGCGGTTCCAAAGGAGAGGAAATTTCTTTCTTCTGCAGACGCAAGTGATGAGGAAGGTCCTCGGACTGAATGATGTCCCCGGCCCCAAGAACGACGGCTCTATCCATACAGTTTTTCAGCTCTCTGACATTCCCGGGCCATTCATAGGCAAGAAGCAGCCTCTGTGCTTCCATGGAGATCTTTTTTGCTCTTCCGGCGATAAAATGTTCGGCCAGAGTTAAAATGTCGCTTTTCCTATCCCGGAGGGGAGGAAGCTGGATAGCGACAACGTTCAAACGGTAGTAGAGATCTTCTCGAAACCTCTCCTCTTGGACAGCTTTTTTCAAATCCTTGTTGGTGGCCGCCAGGATTCGAACATCCACCTTGATCAAGCCCGTTCCTCCTACCTTTTGAACCTCTTTCTGTTCCAGGACACGCAGCACCTTGGCCTGTGTATCGAGGCTCATATCTCCAATCTCATCCAGGAAAATTGTCCCCTGATGGGCCATCTGGAATTTTCCCTGTCTGGCACTGGTCGCACCGGTGAAAGCCCCCTTTTCATGTCCAAAAAGTTCACTCTCAATCAATTCCTTGGGAATGGCCGCACAGTTGACGGCAACATAAGGTAAATCTCCCCTGGGAGATAAAGCATGGATGGCCCGGGCTATCAGTTCCTTCCCTGTGCCGGTCTCCCCTTCCAGCAGAACAGTGATATCCGCCGGTGCAACTTTTTTCATCGTCAGGTAAACACTCTTCATCTGCTTGGAGTCTCCCAGGATCTCATAGTCCGTTCTGAGGGCTTTTTCCAGCCGGACATTCTCCTGAGCGATATTACGGTGGAGATAGGCATTGCCCAGAGCGATACCTGCCTGATGACACATGGATACCAGAAACATCAAATCATCCTGAGAGAAACTCCCGGAAGCTGCACGGTTATCCAGGTAAACGACACCCAAAACTTCGCCACGGGAGAGAAGAGGAGCACAGAGGGCGGATCGGATATTGTAATCCTGGACGCTTTTGATCTTCTTGAATTCACTGTCTTTTTGGGCGTTAACGGTCATGATGGAGACACGGTCACTGAGAACCTTATGGACAATGGTCCGGCTCACTTCCAGCTTTTCCGGCTCTTTATCCGCCGTAACATCCCGGACAAGCTCACAGGTCAGTTTTCCCGTGCTCTCGTCGACCAGCGCAATAAATCCCCGCTCTGCATTGAGCATTTTGAAGGCCGTGTTCATGATCTCATCCAGGAGATAGTGGGGATCTTCCAGATGCGAATTGACCGTCTTCCCCAATTCATAGAGGAGCATGAGCCTCTGGTGGTCCTTATGGAGAGAGACAAGATCTTTCGAATCCAAATCTTCCTTGGAAAAGGTGAACGTCTTTTTGGCATCCACTGAAGTGACTTCTACAGATTCTTGCTCCATCTCTTCCGGCGGCAGCAACTCCACACAGGAGGCTTCATCCGTTCGAAAGACAAACTCGGTGTGACCGAGCAGGATCTTATCCCCCGCCTTCAATTTATGCTTCGAGATGATCTCTCCGTTGATCTTGACCGGTGATTTTGCTCCCAAGTCGCGTATTTCAAATGTTTTGTCGTCCAGACATAAAATTTCTGCATGATCACGTGACAGGAAAGGATCCGTCAGAGCCACATCGTGAGCGGGATTCCTGCCGATAGTCACACAGGGTCCTTCAAGCCGGATGATTTTGACTTGATTATCCTTTCCAGACTGTATGAGGTAAGCCATTGATCTCTTCCTGCTTTATAACATAATTTTTTTTCGGTATGCAATGCCAGTTCTTCCTTGATGATGCCCACACGTTTCCGAGATCACCTGCAAGAAAGAATAGATTTTTGCAAATAAGTAAACGAAACTTCTCTATTTCACGTCTATATAAGTGGAAGAAAAATCAATGACGCTAGCGACAGGAATCAAGCTGGGACCTTACGAAATCCTGGCCAAACTCGGAGAGGGAGGCATGGGAATCGTCTATCAGGCCAGAGATCCCCGTCTCGAAAGAAACGTCGCCATCAAAATCCTTCCCGATCACCTGGCTAAAAATAAAGACGCCTTGGCTCGATTTCAGAGGGAAACAAAGGTTGTTGCCTCACTGTCTCATGCCAATATCAGATCCATTTACGACATCGGCAACTATGGAAGCCTCAGCTTTGCCGTCATGGAGTTGCTAGACGGAGCGACCCTTGCCGAACACATGAAAGAGACCTCTCTCAAGTGGTGGGATGCTGTGGAAATCGCCAAAGCGGTCGCCGGAGGACTGACAGCCGCTCACAGCCAGGGAATCATTCACCGGGATATCAAACCAAAAAATATATTTCTGACCAAGGACGGAAATATCAAAATACTTGATTTTGGATTGGCCCACTGTTCATCGGGCACATTGAAGAAAAAGGATAAAGGAGACACGCTGACCGTCCAAACCGAACCCGGGGCAGTCATCGGCACTTATCCATACATGTCCCCAGAACAAGTGACCGGGCAGAAAATCGATGAGAGAAGCGATATCTTCTCTTTCGGCTCGGTGCTGTTTGAAATGGTCACTGGAAAAAGCCCCTTCCTGAGGGCCGGCCCCGCAGCGACAGTAGCTGCCATTCTCCATAACTCTCCTCCATCTTTTGAGGGACAGGGGGAAATTCCAGAAGAACTCAAACGGATCACCCAACGCTGTCTCGAAACTAAACCCGAAAGACGGTTTCAATCGGCTCAAGACCTCCTCCTTCAATTCAAGCTTTTGGATGAACACAATCCCATCCGAAAGGGCAGATCCTCCAGAGCTTCTCTGGCTGTGCTGCCTTTCGTAAACATGAGTGAGGATCCTGACACCGACTATTTTGGAGATGGTCTTGCTGAAGAGCTCATCAACTCACTCTTTAAAATTGAGGGTCTACATGTCGCCTCGAGAACCTCGTCCTTTTCCTTCAAAGGGAAAAACGAGGACATCCGGCGAATCGGGGAACAGCTGAATGTTTCGACGGTTCTGGAGGGGAGTGTAAGGAGAGCGGGAAACAGGTTGCGGGTGACGGCACAGCTGATAGATGCTGCCAGTGGATACCACTTGTGGTCCGAGATCTTCGATCGGGAGAAAGAGGATATTTTCGATATTCAGTACGAAATCGCCGAGAATATCGCTCAGGCTCTGCGCGTCGTCCTGACCCAGAAAGAAAAAAGAGCCCTGTCCCACATCCCAACCGTCAACGTCGAAGCCTATGACTACTGCCTGAGGGGCCGTCAGTCCTTCTATCAATTCACCCGGAAAGGCTTTGAACAGGCACGAAAACTGTTCGCCCACGCCCTCAGGCTCGATCCGAATTATGCCAGCGCTTATGCATGGGCCTCTTACTGCTATTCCTTTATCTATTCTTGGTTTGAGGCCAATGAAAACAACCTGACCAAAGCGGATAAAACGAGCCTCAAAGCCCTTGCACTTGGGCCGGAATTGGCAGAAACACATGTGGCCAGAGGGATGGCCTTGACTCTTATGAACAGCCTGGGAGATGCCAAGGATGAGTTCGAAACCGCTTTAAAGAAAAACCCGGGACTCTTTGAAGCCTACTATTTTTATGCGCGCGTCTGTTTCGCTCAGGGAGAGCTGGAAAAGGCGGTCGAACTGGCTGAGAAAGCCAGTTCGCTCCATCCGGACGACTGCAACGCAGTCTGCCTGCTCGGTATGATCTATGACAGCCTGGACGACACCGAGAAACTCAACGCAACTCTTCTCAAAAGCATGGAAGCAATCAGAAAACAGATGGAGCTTTTTCCTGACGACGCAAGGATCCTCTATCTTGGCGGAGCGACATCCATCCGGTTGGGAAACTATGACCAAGGTTTGGCTTGGGCGGAAAAAGCCCTCGCTGCTCATCCGGTCGAACCCATGACTCTCTACGGGATCGCCTGCAGCTTTGCCCTGATCGGCAAACAGAACAAAGCATTCGAATGTTTGGAAAAGGCCACCCATTACGGCCGACTCCCCAGGGAATGGCTGGAAATGGACCCGGATTTAAAATCTCTGCGTGAACATCCCAGGTTCAAAACTCTTCTCAGTACACTCGAAAACTAGACTCTTTAATATCCCTATTTATTTCAGTTTCAAACCTTCCAGTTCCATCTCCTTTCTTGGTTCTCTTCCATTTTGTGTGGGGAAAGGAAGTTATTAACATGGAAAACTTCACAGGCATCCGCAATGGAGAAAGGGTGGCACGGCTGGAGGGGGCCCCCCGCCCGCCCGCAGCGGAAGGGGCCCACTGGGGGATGGGTGAAGCGAG
>CBFDBS010000002.1:0-33757 GCA_965603105.1 uncultured bacterium | reverse complement strand
TGGCCCATGAAGAAGAACACTAACAAATAAAGGAGAAAAATAGATGACAAAGAAATTCAAAACTTTAGGGATTCTGCTCTTATTCATTTTTATTGCCGGCACTCCGCTGCTTGCTCAAGGGACAGATACGACGGAGAACCGCACGACTCTGTACATGTGGGCAATTATCATCGGCGGTGCGGTCATCGCCATTGCCGCCGCCGCGGGAGCCTACTGTCAGTCCAGAGCGATCGGGGCCGCTTGTGAAGGCATCTCCAGAAATCCCGGAGCCGCCCCCCACATCCGGTTCATCGCGCTTCTGGGTCTTGTCCTGATCGAAACACTGGTCATCTACGCCCTTCTCATCTCGATCATGATCATCGCCATCAATTGGGGCAATTACACTTAAAAGAAAGGACTCGCCAAATACACGGCTGTTTTCGTAAAATAATTGCATGAGTCGTCCTGTCTTCGACATCATCAAGGTAACGTTCAAGAGGGCTAATGAAGACAGGATCGGCAACTTTGCCATTCCGAGGAGTTTTTTGCCAAGATCGATACGCTGTTCTGGGAAAAGGTCCAATCCGTTCCCCAGTCCATCTCTAGTCTCGGGCTGTTCGGCATTATCGGATCGTTCGTCGCTGCCAGCTTCCTCTTTTCCAAATTGATCAATTCCGTGAATTTCATTTTTAAGGCGCAGTACCAGAAATCCTTCTTCTACAACCGGCTGATCGAGTACATCATGATGTTCATCATCGGCATCGTCATGCTCATCTCGCTGTCCATGACGGCCATCTGGACAGCCATCAACCGGACAATCAAAGAGAGCTCCTTTGTCGCCGAACATGTTAACGAGAATTTTGTCGACCTGATCAACAACTTTTTTCTTAAATATTTGATCCCCTTCATGCTGACATTCCTGGTTATTTTTGTGATCTACAAGTTCATTCCCGAGATCAAAGTCTATACCAAGGCGGCTCTCATCGCATCGGGCATTTGCGCACTTCTCTGGGAGGTCTTCAAAAGACTTTTCACTTATTATGTGACCCATTTCTCGGCAATCGGTGTCGTGCTCAACAAGTTGGTTCAGGGAACCCTGACCTCGATCATCTTTTTCCTGCTCTGGATCACGCTGTCGATGATGCTTTTGCTTTTAGGGGCTGAGCTGGCGGCAGCAATCAACGAGAGGATTCATGAACAAAATGCTTGAAAAGAGAGTCGAGTGGACTGTGGCCGAACTGGCTGAGAAGCTGGCGTGCCGTTTTGTCGGGGACGGAAAAGTGGTCATCAGCGGAGTCGCCAGCTTGGAAACCGCCGGAGAAGGAGATCTCATTTTCCTGGCCCATCCCAAGTACAGGCCGCTTTTTTTGAAGACTCAAGCCTCGGCGGCGATTGTCCCCCCAGAAGAGAAGGATCAAAGGATTCCTCTTATATTGTCTCAAACTCCTCACCTGACTTTTATCGAGGCCATCGAAATTTTCTTTATGCCCTTTCTTCCTCTTCCAGGAATACACCCCCAGGCAGCCGTGTCTCCATCGGCAAAAATCGGAGACGGCGTTTCCATCGGAGCTTTCTGTGTTGTGGACGATGGAGCTGAGATCGGGAGAGGCTCGGTCCTTTTCCCTCATGTGACCATTTATCCCCGTGTTAAAACGGGAGAGAATTGCCTTATCCACTCTCAGGTATCCATCAGAGAGGACTGCGTCATTGGCAACAACGTGATCCTGCACTGCGGGGTCGTCATCGGCGCCGATGGATTCGGTTATGTTCAGAGGCCGGACAAGACACAGGCGAAGATTCCTCAGTCTGGAATCGTTCTCATCGAAGACGATGTGGAAATCGGAGCCAATACGACCGTCGATCGGGCCGCCATGAACACAACAATCATCAAGAAGGGAACGAAAATCGATAACCTTGTCCAGATCGCCCACAGTGTGGAAATCGGCGAAAACACGATCGTCATCTCTCAGGTTGGGATAGCCGGCAGCTCGAAAATCGGAAACAACGTCATTATTGGCGGACAGGCAGGCATCCCCGATCATATCCACATCGGCGACAATTCGAAAATCGCCGCTCAGTCCGGGGTTATGCGGGATCTCCCACCGGGATCGAAGGTGATGGGCTCGCCGCACATGAACATTCGAGATCATCTACGGACCTTCTCCAACATCCAGAAAATCCCCCAGATTTTAAAAGAACTTCAAAAACTAAAACCCCCCCAAAAATAATTGGGTTCAGGCTTTCTAAACTGTCTAAACTCCCACAATCAAAAGATCAATTTGGTAACGAATTCTACAGTTTCGAAAGCCTGACCCCAATTGTTTTAATATTTGCTGAGGAAGTCTTCTACGCTAAGTGCGGCGGCCACGCCCGTGCCAACCGCGGTGGCCATCTGTTCGGGACAGGCATCACAGGCATCCCCGCCCGCAAAAATCCCCTCCTGGGAAGTGGCCATATTCTGCTGGACTTTGATTTCCTGCCACTCGTTGAGATCGAGCAGTCCTTTTACAAATTTGGTGTTGGGATCCAGACCGATAGAAACAAAAAAGCCTTCCACCTTGATCTCACTTGTTTCCTCAGTCTTGACATTTTTCAAGGTCAGGGATTCTAGTCTTTCGGCTCCCGATATATCCGTCACGATCGAATCCCAGAGGACTTCTATCTTTTCATTGGCGAAAAGGCGCTCCTGCAGGATCTTCTCACCACGGAACTGGTCGCGCCGGTGTATAACTTTAACCGAACGACAAAACTTCGTCAGAAAGAGAGCCTCGGTCAGGGCCCAGTCGCCTCCGCCGACAACCGCCACTTCCTTGTCTTTGAAAAACGCCCCGTCGCAGGTGGCGCAGTAAGAAACACCCCTCCCGACAAATTTTCCCTCATTTTCGAGCCCCAATCGGCGATGGACCGATCCAGTGGCAATAATGACAGTGCGGGTCTGATACTGTTCCCGGCTGGCTACCACGCTCCACCCTTGATTTATTTTCTCGATGCGCAGGACTTCATCCTGAGTGATTTTCGCTCCGAATTTTTCAGCCTGTCTCCGGAATTTGTCCATCAGCTCGAAGGGCACCACACCTTCGGGGAAACCGGGATAATTTTCCACAAAATCGGTCATCAAAATTTGCCCTCCCGGAATGCCCTTCTCGAGAATCATTGTCTTGAGTCTTCCCCTGCAGGTGTAAATGGCGGCCGAGAGACCGGCAGGCCCGGCTCCGATGATGACGACGTCGTATGTCTCGCTCATAAGTGTTTATTTATGGCCTCTTCAATTTTGTTCTGGGGGAGGGCTCCGACTAGAGTTTCTTTGACTTCTCCGCCCTTAAAAAGGAGAAGAGTAGGGATGCTCATCACTGCAAATTTTGAGGGCGTTTGGGGGCTTTCGTCCACATTCACCTTGACAACTTTCAAGCGGCCTGTGTAGTTTTTAGCGATGCTCTCCAGAGAAGGGACGATAATCTGACAGGGGCCACACCAGACAGCCCAGAAATCCAGCAACACGGGAACATCGGATTTGATGACTTCCTCCTCAAATGTATCATCCGTAACGGCGATAATATGGTCTGACACGTTAACCTCCTTTTCTTTTCTCTAACGTTCTGAGATACAACTCGGTGTATTTTTTGGCCGAATTCTCCCAGGAAAAATCCTCTTTGAATCCAGCCTTCATTATTCGGCTCCAAAGTTGAGGCGTGTTGTAAAGATCGCAAGCTCGCCCGACGGCATCCAAAAAAGCCCGAGGTGAATACTCATCAAAAACAAATCCGTTTCCCTTCAGGGTGTCAGGGTTGAAAGGACGGACTGTCTCCTTCATCCCCCCCGTGCTGTGGACGACGGGAACGGCCCCATAACAAAATCCGTAAAACTGATTCAGGCCGCAGGGCTCGCGGCGGGAAGGGACAAGAAGGATATCGGCTCCAGCGATGACCTTATGGAAAAGAATTGGGCTTGAATCGACCCGGACGGAGAACCGGCCAGGATATTCTTTCTGGATGTCTTTGAACCGCTTCTCGTAGGATTCATCTCCATGTCCTAAAACAACCAGGCCAACCTCCCTTTTCATAAGTTCTTCCACACTATCCAGGAGGAGTCCAAAGCCCTTGTTGGCTGTCATAAAGGCACCCATCCCCAGGAGAAGCGTAGAAGCTGGAAGGGACAAGCCGAATTCGGCCATCAGGTCGGCCTTGCAGTCCTTCCTCGCCCCCAAATCCGAGGACGTGTAATTGGAAACGATAAAGGGATCTATTCCAGGGTCCCAGATCTCATAGTCGACTCCGTTGCGGATACTCCAAAGCTCCTCTTGGCGGCCTTTCAAAATGTCGTGTAGACCAAAACCGTTTTTATCCTGAAGAATTTCCATTCTGTAGGCATCGCTGACGGTGTTGAGCATGTCAGCGAATAGGATGCCCGACTTTAGAAAATTGAACTTGCCGTTCAATGCCAATTTCTTCGGACCGAGATAATCCCAATTCAGCCCTGTCAAGGCGAGGGTGTCTAGAGGAAAATCCCCTTGATAACTGATGTTGTGAAGGGTGAGAAGGGAGGCAGTGTCTTTGAGGCGTCTCTTGTGAGCATAATGAGTTTTAAGGAAAACGGGAATGAGTGCCGTCGGCCAGCTGTTGCAGTGCAGGATATCGGCGGGTTTTCCTGACCTCAACAAAAACTCCAATATGGCCCGGCAGAAAAAGACGAAGCGTTCATCATTGTCGAGATACTCGCCCTTACCCGTTCCATAGATGTTTTCCCGCCAGAAATATTTAGCGTTGTCGATGAAATAGATGTCATACTTTCCCTGTGCGCTCTTGTAGACTTTCGCTTTGGCCTGCCCGTCACCCATAGGCACGAAGAGCTCAGGCATGACGAGGTCTTTGGATAGTGACTCGATTTCAGGAGTGCGGTAATGGGGCATGACGACAGATACGTTCACACCAAGCTGAGCCAAATATTTGGGCAGAGCGGAAGCCACATCCGCCAACTCCCCTGACCGGGCGTAAGGGGAGGCTTCGGCTGTGGCGAAAATGACACGGAGTTTCTCTTCCATTTAAGATCAAATCATAATCTTGGACCTTTTAAATGTCAATCGGCTCAAATATTTGGGAAGGAATTTACCCCCAGCCGAGTTTTTCATGGAGGAGGTCGAAATAATTGCGCTTGGGTGAGGAGATGAGCTTCAATTCCAATGAGGAAGTCTTTATAAGGACGAAGTCATCGATCTCCATCAGATCCCCCCGCTGCCCATCCTGAGTGAGGTAGACTTCTTCGCCGGAGATGATTTGAATCTTGATCTTTGAATCGGAGGAGATGACCATCGGCCTGAAAGATAAAGTATGGGGGCAGATGGGAGCGATGATAGTGGCCGGAATATGGGGC
The DNA here is from genome assembly GCA_965603105.1 of uncultured bacterium. Classification (GTDB taxonomy): domain Bacteria; phylum Acidobacteriota; class Aminicenantia; order Aminicenantales; family Aminicenantaceae; genus CBFDBS01. The sequence continues at coordinate 28,411 of CBFDBS010000002.1, read as the reverse complement.
TGGATGATAGGTCCCCCCGCTGAAAGCGAATAGGCTGTCGAACCCGTTGGTGTGGCGATAATCAATCCATCGGCTCTGACCGTAGCGATTTCCTTATCATCAATCCAAATGGCGGCTTGAATTATCCGGGCCAGAGCGCCCTTGTTGATCACGGCATCATTGAGACAATAGGAGGTTTTTTCCCTGTACAAGACCTCCAGCAGGCGGCGGTGGCCGACAATTTGCCGGTTCCCTCCCAAAAACGCATCCAGAGTGTAAAACATCTCGTCAACAGGCACTTCCGTCAGAAAGCCCAATCTGCCAAGGTTGACACCCAGCACCGGGATGCCCGCTTGGGCGGCAAGATGAGCTATGGTCAAGAGCGTTCCGTCTCCTCCCAATACAATCACCAGGTCAGAATGAGAGGCAACCGCCTCCCTGTCGATTCCTCCGGCCAAGCCCATTTTTTCGGCGGCGGCCTCTTCCAGGAGACATTCGATTTTTTTTTCTTTAAAATAACGGAGAAGCCCTCCCAGAATCTGTTGGACCGAGGGCGCATGAGGCTTGATAACACAACCAACACGCTCAATTTTTCTCATTCCAGACCGCCTCCTTGATGATACGTTTGAGACTGGAGACAGGCGTTACGTTCCGGGGAGAATCGCCTGCTCTTGTTGTCCTTTTTTCCCAGAAAATGAAATATTCTTGGTTTCCTTTTTGGCCGCGGACGGAGGGTTTCATTAGAGCCCTTGTCCAGAAACCGAGATCCTCCGCAATAACAGCCACGTTCAGCAGGACCTCTTCATGAAGGGAGAGGTCCCGGACGATCCCCTTTTTCCCAACCTGATGACGTCCGACTTCAAACTGGGGCTTGATCAGAGAGACTACCATCCCTTCTTCCAAAACTTCTCTGACCGCAGGCAAGACTTTTGTCACTGAAATAAAAGCCAGGTCAATGGTGACGAGGTCTATTCGGTCGGGGATGTCCCCTCTCTGCAGGTATCGGGCGTTTTTTTCGATCTGAACGACCCGGGGATTCTGCCTCAACTTGACATCCAGTTGTTTCGTGTCGACATCGACGGCATAAACTTTGCGGGCTCCCCTCTGGAGAAGGCAATCGGTAAAGCCCCCCGTCGATGAACCCAAATCGGCAACCGTCTTCCCTTTGACAGCGAGATCAAACACATCCAGAGCCTCGTTGATTTTCAGTCCCCCCCGGCCGACAAAAGGAAGAACTTCCTTCAATTCTAAACTCAGAGCCGCATCCAAAAGCTGTCCCGGCTTCTCTACGCGTTTTCCTTCCGCATAAACCAGTCCGGCCATAATGAGAGACTGTGCTTTTTGGCGGCTCTCGGCCAATCCATGGGCGGCAACGATTTTATCGGCGCGGTCTTTCACTTTTTCTTACTCCCACCAATCAAATTGGGGCCTGTCCCCAATTTTATTTCTGGTTATAGAAGTCACGGGCCTGTTTAAAGAGGCCCTCCGCGTCCAGCTCGAATGTCTTCTTTATCTGCTTTGCTTTACCGACGGGGTAAATGTCCAGGGGGATACCGATGCTTTTGAAGCGCAGGTCAAATCTTCTTTCACTGTCTAAAAATTCACGTACGGCACTTCCAAATCCCCCGGCCAATACGCCCTCCTCGGCCGTGATGATCACACCCCCCGGGCGCGTATACTTAAGGATGATCTCCTCATCCAACGGCTTGGCAAAGCGGGCATTGACAACAGCCAAGCTGATCCCTTCCCGCTCCAATCTCTCTGCCGCCTCTAAAGCAGGTTTCACCATACTGCCAAAAGCAAAGAAGAGATCCTTCCCTTCTTTGACCAGTTCGCTCTTGCCGAGTGGGATGATCCTCAATTCATCATCCATGCTCACTCCCAGGCCCTTCCCTTTGGGAAACCTTACAGCCGCGGGATGAGAATACGAAAGCGCCGAACGGATCATGTGCTGAAGTTCATTCTCGTCCTTGGGGGCCATCACTATCATGTTGGGCAGATGTCTGAGATAAACGATATCATTAATTCCCTGATGCGTCGGGCCGTCGTCGGAGACTATCCCAGCCCGGTCGAGAGCAAAAACGATGGGAATATCCATTAAGCAGACGTCGTGATAGAGCTGGTCATAGGCTCTCTGCAGAAACGTCGAGTAGATGGCAACGATGGGTTTAAATCCATTCAGGGCCAACCCGGTGGAAAAATTCACGGCGTGCTGTTCGGCAATGCCCACATCAAAAAACCGGTCGGGAAATTTCTTGGAAAATTTCTCCAGCCCTGTTCCCTCACGCATGGCCGCCGTGATGGCCACTACTTTATCATCGGACTCCGCCAATTTCACGACCGTATCGCCGAAGATATGAGAAAAGGAGGGCCGTTTATCTTGGCTTAAAGGCTTTCCTGTTTCCACATCAAAGGGGGAAGCTCCATGAAAGGCCGAAGAATCTTTTTGTGCCGGATGGTACCCCTTCCCTTTTTTCGTGACACAATGGATGAGCACGGGCCCGTCGTAAGTTTTGGCATCCTCAAAGACTTCAAGAAGCGAAGAGATGCTGTGCCCTTGGACCGGGCCAACATATTTGATCCCCAGTTCCTTGAACACGAGTCCGGGGAAAAACACCTTCTTAATGGCTTCCTCGACAGCACGACCAACCTTAATCATAGGCCAGCCTACAGCCGGAACGCTCTTCAGGACGGTTTTGGCCGTATCTTTGATCTTCAAGTAGTGCTGCCCCGATACCAGATACTCCAGATATTTGGACAATGCCCCCACATTGTGAGAAATGGACATCTCGTTATAGTTGAGCACAATGATCATTCTCTGACGCATGTGCCCTATTTGGTTCAAGGCCTCCCAAGCTACGCCTCCCGTTAAACTGCCGTCGCCCACCACCGCTACAACATGATGGTTTTCATTTTTCTTGTTCTGAGCAACCGCCATTCCCAGGGCCGCTGAAAGGGCGGTGGATGCGTGCCCCGTGTTATAGACATCATATTCGCTTTCCTTCTGGTCAGGAAATCCACACAGCCCCTCGAACTGACGAAGGCTCAGGAACTGCTTTTTGCGACCGGTGATGATTTTGTGCGTATAGCACTGATGGCCTACGTCCCAGATGATTCTATCCTTCCTGAAGTCGAAGACACGGTGGAGAGCCAGAGTCAACTCCACAACTCCCAGATTGGGTGAAAGATGCCCCCCGGTTTTGGAAACAACCTGGATGATCAGCTCTCTGATTTCCTGAGCAAGCTGGTTCAACTCCTTGGGATTGAGCTTTTTAACGTCTTCAGGTCCCTCAACTCTATCAAGCAGTTGATTCATTGTCTTCATCCTTTGTGACCTCCAGAAGGCCGATGGCAAGGTAGCGCAGGGCGTCTGATTCGATGGATATTTTGTCCAACGCTTGAATGGCTTCTCCAACAAACTTTTCAAGCCTTCGCTTCGCCTCTGGGCAGCCGAAAAGCGAAACGGAGTTAGGTCTGGCCGGAGAGCTGTTTTCTTGATCTTCGGAAGAATCAATGATGTCGTCCCGTGTTTGGAAAGCAAGGCCCACATTTCGGCCGAAGGCCGTCATGAGCTCGAGCTGTCCGGATGAGGCACCTCCTAAAATTGCCCCGATCTTTACAGAGGCAATGATCATAGCTCCCGTTTTTTTCAATATGAGTTCTTCCAGCTGTGCTTCAGAGAGATCATCGGGAGAAAGAGTGATGTCGAGATGCTGACCGCCGATCATTCCCTGAATCCCCGCTCTGAATCCAACCTCTTGGATAGCCCTCTCTCTCCTCGGCCCCAACTCCCTCTCCATGGGCGCCCGGGCCATGATCTCAAAAGCCAGAGTCAAGAGGGCGTCTCCGGCAAGCAGCGCAACGTCTTCGCCGAAAGCCCTGTGGCATGTGGGTTGTCCTCGGCGCATCTCATCGTTGTCCATACAGGGCAGATCATCGTGGATGAGGGAGTAGTTATGGATAAGCTCAGTAGCGCAAGCAAAGGGCATCAGCATTTCTTGCCCAACGCCAAAGCTCTCTCCAGAACAGAGGGCCAGCAGAGGTCGATACCTTTTCCCTCCAGAAAAGACGGCATACCACATCGCCTGAGACAGCTGTGTCTCATCTTTTTTGAGCAGCTGTTCCAGCTCTCGGTCAACCGCCAGCTTTTTCTTCTTCAGTTCGTCTTCAATCGTCATCTTATCTAACCTGACTTATTCATAAATTTGGCCGACCCTGTAATCAACCTTCTCTATAATCTGCATATTACAATATTTTTCGACAAACCTTATTTTTTTCCATTTTCCTTGAATGTCACCAAGAAAAATTCGGCCAAATTCACCCTCCGGGCGAGCCGATCTCACTGCATCTGCTTTGTTGTGATGGACTTGCGGTGAAGTACCACAGCTGCATCCATCACGCCTCGCAGCTGCAGCAACCTCGACTCGTGAATAATCCAGGCTAAAATGGCAGATCGCTATTGTTTCCATCGTCGTCTGAATTTTCTTCTTTATCATCCGCATCTTCCTGGCTCTTCTCCTGATTCTCATTTGCGGACAGTTCAAAAGGTTCCGCTTTGATTTCCCCTTGGTCATCTTCAAGAAGTATTTCTGTCTTCTTTTCCGCTTTATCCAATTCTCCCCTGAGAAATCTGGCCAGTTTCACGCCCTTCTCGAAGAAAGAAAGCGATTCATTAAGAGACTGCCCTCCTTTTTCCAAGTTGGCCACAATCTCTTCCAACTCCGCTAAGGCCTTCTCAAAGTTTTGTTCCGCCATTTGGAGCTCCTTTCTTCTCTTCTAAAAAATTAATCGGGGCCTGTCCCCAATTTTTATTTCAAGTCTTTGGACATGCGGTCTTCGATGCGCTTTCCGGGATTGACTCCCTTCACAGAGCAGGTGAACTCTCCCCTGTTGAAGGAGACCGCCAGTTCCTGATTTTCCGCTACCTCCTCGATACTGCGAACGAGACTGCGGCCGCCGTCTTTCCAACACAGAGTATACCCTTTTTCCAGAATATTCAAAGGGCTGAGATTGTGCAGCTCTGCGGACAGTCTTTCCCATTTGGCAGTCAGGCTTTGGAGTTTTTCCCTCAGGGCATACAGCAGTTTTTCTTCACTGATGAGGGCACGGGACCTGCTTTCCACTATTTTCTGTTGAAGCTTTTTGATGACACTGACGGCCCTAATCTCCAGCTCATCGACACGCTGTTCGAGATTCATGAGACGGATCCGGAAATTCTGAAAAGCCCGGTGCTGAACAAGGAAGCTCACACTGTGTTTTTTTTCTTGAAGAATGAATCGAAGATGATAAACAATCCTTTGTTTTAAATTTTCGATCCGCTCGACAAAAGCCTGCTCTTTCTCTATCACCATTTCAGCCGCCGCCGACGGAGTCGATGCCCGAATGTCGGCCACAAAATCGGCAATTGTAAAATCCACTTCATGCCCGACTGCCGAGATGACCGGCACCGGGCAGCGATAGATGGCCCTGGCTACGATTTCTTCATTGAAAGCCCACAGGTCCTCCATGGACCCTCCGCCCCGGCCGACGATAAGGACATCCATTTCAGGGTCTCCACCAAGAAAATCGATTCCTTCGACTATCTCCTGGGCGGCTCCCTCTCCCTGTACCTTGACCGGATAAATCACGACATGCAGACGTGCGAAGCGGCGCTCAAGCGTCCGGATGATATCGACAATGGCCGCTCCTCTGGGAGATGTGACCAGCCCAATTTTCGAGGGGAGGGATGGGAGCTGTTTCTTTTTTTCCTGGCTGAAAAGCCCCTCCTTGGACAGCTTCTCTTTCAACTGTTCAAAAGCCAGCTGAAGTGCCCCCTTTCCTTTGGGCTCGACCAGATCGACAATGAGCTGGTACTGCCCCCGGGGCTCATAGACATTGACAGGCCCCCGGCAGAGGACCTGAAGCCCATTTTCCAACTCGAACTTCACTCTGCTCGCTGAAGAGCGCCACATGACAACGCGGAGCTGACTGGCCTCATCTTTGAGCGTAAAATAGAGATGGCCCGAATGGGCCCGCTTGAAATCTGAAATCTCCCCTACGACCCAAACTGAAGAAAATGTTCTTTCTATTTCCCCCTTGATCAGACCGTTGATTTCCGAGACCGTGTAGATCCTGTCCGATTGGATGACGTTTCTATCCTTCACTTTCTTCCTCGACAACTGTTTCTCTCCGGAAGGAAAGGGCTTTTCCCGTGGCCGGATCGACATCCACGACGGCACAGGACACAATGCTGCCGTTTTTTCCCGGTTCAAAGTGCTGAGGCCGGGCCGTCAGAAACCGGGCTATGGCCTGATTACGGTTGATCCCTATGACCGAATTGTATCCGCCCACCATGCCCACATCCGTCAGGTAGGCGGTCCCCTGTGGCAGGATTCTTTCATCCGCCGTCGGGACATGGGTGTGGGTCCCGATAACAGCCGACACACGTCCGTCCAAATACCAGCCCAAGGCTTGTTTTTCTGAAGTGGCCTCGGCATGGAAATCGACAATAATGACCGGTGTCACCTTCCGGATCTTTTCGATCTCGCTATCGGCCACCCGAAAAGGGCAGTCAACAGGCTCCATAAACACACGGCCTTGAAGGTTAAGAACCCCGATTTTCGCCCCGGAGTCCGACTCAAAAATGCATGCGCCGCGACCCGGATTTCCCGGCGGATAATTGGCCGGGCGCAGAAGGAGGACCTCTTTTTTCAAGTATTCGACAGCCTCCCGTTTGTCCCAGATGTGGTTGCCGGATGTCAAGACATCCACACGGGAGAGGAGCTCTTGACCGATCTTCTCCGTTATGCCAATTCCTCCGGCGGCATTCTCTCCATTGGCGATGACTGCAGTGGGAGACAGACCCTTGATCAATCCGGAAAGATGCTTTTCCAGGGCTCTCCGTCCCGGGCGGCCGATGATGTCCCCTATAAAGAGGATGCGGATCTTATCGGGCATACTCGACGGCTCTCATCTCTCTGATAACAGTCACCTTGATCTTTCCGGGATACTCGAGATCATCCTTGATCCTCTGGGCGATCTCCTTGGCCGCCAGAGCGGCTTTTTCATCGGAAATCTTCTGGCTTTCGACGATGATCCGTATCTCACGGCCGGCCTGAAGTGCATAGGCTTTCGCCACTCCCTCATAAGATTTGGCGATCTCTTCCAGTTTCTCTAGCCGCTTGATATAGGCCTCGAGAAGCTCCCTGCGGGCTCCCGGACGTGCGGCTGACAGCGTATCCGCCGACTGCACCAGTACCGCCTCCACGGAAGGGAAATCCACGTCCCTGTGGTGAGAGGCGATGGCATCGATGACCGTTGACTTCTCTCCATACTTTTTCGTCAGCTCCACACTCAATTCCGTGTGCGTCCCCTCGACCTCTCTGTCGACAGCTTTCCCAATATCGTGCAGCAGTCCGGCCCGTAAGGCCACATTGACATCGGCTCCCAACTCTCTGGCCATGATTGCCGACAAGAAAGCCACTTCTTTGGAATGCTGGAGAACATTTTGGCCGTAGCTCGTTCTGTATTTGAGCTTGCCCAGAAGCTTCACCAGCTCCGGATGAAGGTCCTGGATCTGGAGCTCCAACATCGCCGATTCCCCTTCTTGTTTGATCTTCTCTTCCAGCTCTTTTTTCACGTTCTCAACAATCTCTTCTATCCGGGCAGGGTGAATCCGGCCATCGCCGACGAGCTTCTCGATGGCCAGGCGCGCCATCTCCCGGCGAATGGGATCAAAACTGGAGAGGATCACAGCCTCGGGCGTATCATCGACAATGATGTCTACTCCCGTCGCCAATTCCAGAGCGCGGATATTGCGGCCTTCACGGCCGATGATGCGACCCTTCATATCGTCGGAAGGAAGATCGACAACGGAAACCGTGGTCTCCACGACATGCTCGGCCGCTGATCGCTGGATGGCCTGACTGATGATATCCCGGGCGATAGCCTGGCTCTTTTCCTTGGTCTCCTCCTCTATCTTGCGGATGACCTGGAAGGCTTCGAGCTTTGCTTCATCTTCGACTTTTTTCTGCAGCTCTCTTTTCGCCTCTTCTTGAGTGATATTGGCGATTCGTTCCAGCTCTTCGAGTGCCTTGTCGTTGATCTCCTGGGTCTTTCTCTCTAAATTGCCAATTTCTCTTTCCCTACCGGAGAGTCTGTCCTCCTTATTGGAAAATTCTCTCTCTTTCCTCTCCAAATTTTGGTAATTCCGCTCAAGATTCTCTTCCTTTTTCACAAGACGCCTTTCCGTCTCATTGAACTTGTGGCGTCTATCCCGGGTCTGCCGCTCGAAATCGGCCTTGAGGTTGATCAGTTTTTCTTTGACCTCGATTTTGGCCTCTCTTTTGATCTTTTCTGCATCTTCCTTGGCCTGGTCAAAAATATTTTTTGCTTCTTGTTTGGCCTTTAAAAGAGAGGTTGTGCCTGATTTTTTCCTGATCAAAATAAAAATCAAAGCTCCGGAAAGCAAAACAATAACACAAACAGCAATGATTAAAACGATGTTCACAACGACCACCTCCTTATTCGGAGGTCAAAGGAGATGAAAGAAAGGAGGATTAAAAGACTTTCAATCGATCTGGTTCTTTCCTGACTGGTAATCCATCTTGCGCAACCTTTTCCAAATACTCAAATTGAGTCTGTTTTTTCATTTTTTTTGAAGGCCGGTTTTTCCTTCGTCCCATTTATTCTATTAAGAACTGACTTCCTCGATTTTTTTCGATCCCGGCTCGATAGCCCTGAAGGGATCTTCATCTCTATGGATATGTTCCTCCAAGCTTTCAAATTCAACTTCCATATGCCCTAACACTTCATTCAGTTGATCAAGCTTTTTCTGGCACAAGAAATATTCGTCGGCAATGTTCAAAGCTGCCAAAACTGCAATCTTGAACATATCTGAAGATTTGGATTTAACAGCAACTTCATGCATCTTTTGATCAACATGAGAAGTGAGATGGCTTATGTATTTCTCATCCTCTTCTCCTTTGACTCTTATTTTATATTTCTGTCCGTAAATTTCGATCTCAATAATTTTATCTATCATAGTCCGATCTGGTCTATTTGACTGATAATGGTCTCGATTTTTTCTTTGATTTCCTCCTTTTCCTTTTTGTATTCTTGAACAATCTCATCATATTTCTCCGCTTTCTTCGCCGATTCTTCCAATCCTTTATTATCTGTCTTCAACTCTTTGACCTGAATTTTCAGCTTCTCATTTTCACTGATGAGCTTATTGATGTAATCGACGACTTGGGATATTTTCCCCTCAAGAATTCTAATCCTTTCTATTTCACTTGTCAATTTTTCCCCCTTCTCTGAGTTCAAATCCGAATTTTACTTTAAGACTCTTGATCACCTTTTTGATAGAAGGCTCAACTTCCTCCGCCTGCAGAGTGCGCTTCAGATTCTTGAAGATAAACCGCAGGGTGAGGCTTACTTTTCCCTTGGGAATGGATGGTCCCCGGAAACGATCGTAAAGGTCAAACTCATCCAAAAAAGGAAGCGAAAGCCGGGTGATCTCGGCTTTAATATCTTCATAAACCACATTTTGGCCGACGATAAAGGCGATATCACGGATCACGCTGGGGAATTTGACGACAGTTTCAAACTGGAAGGGTTGAGGCTGCTTTTCAAAAAGAACATCCAGGTTAAACTCCCCCCCCCAGACCTGCGTTTCCAGCGAATAACTGTCGGTGATGTTTTTTCTGATCCGTCCAAGTGATCCAATCCGTTTTCCTTTGTAATAAAGACACAGGGAATGTCCCGATTCGAAACAGGGATTGGTCGATACTTTGAAAGACAACGGTGTGTATCCCAGGTAGGCCAGGAACGATTCACACGCTCCCTTCAAGCGGAAAAAATCCGTATCCACACTCGTGTATTGCCAATATTTTTTTCCGATTTCCCCGGTCGTCACCATCCCCAGGAAAAAATTCTCCTCGGTGGCATCATCATCCCAGCAATAGACATTGCCGATTTCAAAAAGATGAGCACCGAGAGCTCCCCGGTTGAGGTTCCAGGCAACATTCTCGAGAAGGCCGGCGATCAGCGTCGTCCTCAAGATAGAGGCTTTTGAAGAGATGGGATTGCGGATCCCAACTGGCGATAACCCCGTTGGAAAGAGAGCCTCTTTTTCCGGATCGGCAAAGCTTAAATTGATGACCTCGTCCATTCCGTAGTGAAAAAGAAGCTGCCGGATCTTCTTGATAAAGGGCTTCCTGTGGTCGGAAACGTCATCGAGAACGGTATAAGGCGGAACCTGAGCGGGTATTTTGTCATAACCATAAAAACGGGCAACTTCCTCGATCAAATCGGCTTCTCTCTCAATATCCACCCGAAAATGGGGGACCTTGACCTTCCAGATTCCCTGCTGCTGGACCTCAAGTGAGAAATCCAGGTTCGCCAGGGTTTCGACCACAAAATCGTCTTCAACTTCAACGCCCAGAAGTTCGGGTATCCTGTGGCTGCGCAGGATAACGGTCTTGTTCTTCCTGGGTATGGGATAGACATCCACAATCCCTTGAGTGGCCTTCCCCCCCATCTGGGTCATCAAGGAGGCAGCCATCAAGGCGGCTTTGGGAGGGCAGCTCACATCCGCTCCTCTTTCGAACCGGTAAGATGCATCCGTTTGCAGGCCTGTTGCTTTGCTGGTTTTTCTGATCGAGACAGGATCGAAACAGGCGCTTTCAATAAAAACATCCTGGGTTTTCTCGGTCACCGCCGAATCCATTCCTCCGATCACGCCCGCTAAAGCCACTGGCTTTTTCGCGTCGGCGATGACCAACATCTCGGGAGTGAGAGCCAAGTCCACTCCATCCAGAGTCATCAGCTTCTCTCCCTTTTTGGCTCGGCGAATGATCACATTAGGGCCCGATAGCAGGGCCAGGTCGAAGGCATGAATGGGATGAGCTGTTGAATAAAGGACATAGTTGGTGATGTCGACAATATTATTGACAGGATGAAGCCCCATGGCCTCTATCCGCTTTCTCAGCCAATCAGGGGACGGGCCGACTTTCACCCCTTTGACAATGATTCCTGAATAACGGGGACAGAGGTCTTCCTCGAAGATTTCGATACCGACGGCATCGGAGGTCTTTTCTTCGACCTCGGTCAAAGGCCAGATCTGTTCCTTGAGAGGTTTTCTCAGCTTGGCCGCCAGTTCCCGAGCCACTCCCAAATGGCCGTTTGTATCCGGACGATTGGCGTAGGTTTCGAGTTCCAAGATGACATCCTTCTCTACTTCTTCCTTGCCGTCAACCAGCAGTCCGATGCTGTTGAGTGTGTCGATCAACAGGGGAATAGAGATGTCCAGATCGATGTGGTCTTTGAGCCAATTGACGCTGATTCTCATTTCTGTGAAAACTGCCTTATGAATCTCAAATCATTTTCATAAAAATATCTCATGTCAGGAATCTGATAATAGAACATGGCCGTCCGGTCCACGCCCAGGCCGAAAGCGAATCCGGAGTATCTCTCGGGATCGATGTTGACATTCTTGAAAACCTGCGGATCGACCATGCCGGCTCCCAATATCTCGATCCATCCACCACCACCGCAAACACGGCATCCGGGCTCCTTCCGGTTGCAAACGGTACACTCGATATCCACTTCCGCCGACGGTTCCGTGAAGGGAAAGAAGCTTGGCCTGAAGCGGATTTGGATCTTGTCATGAAACAGGGCTTTAAGAAAAAATTCCAGGGTCCCTTTGAGATGGGCCATGGTGATGCCGTGATCGACGACCAGACCTTCCACCTGGTAAAACATGGGGAGATGGGTCGGATCCGGGGATTCCTTCCGAAAAACCTTACCCGGAGTGATGATGCGGATCGGCGGTTTTTTCTTTTGCATGACACGGATCTGCACCGGCGACGTATGCGTCCGGAGAAGAAACTTCTCATTGATGTACAGGGTGTCCCAGTCATCCCGGGCCGGATGATGAGGAGGGAAATTCAGTGCTTCAAAATTGAAATAGTCGGTTTCGATTTCGGGTCCGCTCTCCACAGAAAAACCCATTCCCTGAAAGATATCCTCGATGCGCTGCTGAAAAACCGCCAGGGGATGGGGGGATCCCCAATAATGGATTCTCCCCGGGAGCGTCAGGTCAAGGCCTTCATCCACCTCTGCCGGGACTCCGAGCTCCTCTTTTTTTCCTTGCAGTTTTTCCTGAATCTCCGCTTTGAAAGAATTGATCAGTTGTCCCGCTTCGGGTCTGTCTTCCGGTGTTACTTTTTTCATCTCCTCAAATAAACCGGTCAGGTGTCCTCTTTTTCTGCTGAGATACAAATTTCGGAGCTCAAGCAGAGTATTATCTTCTTTGATAGAGGAGATTTCTCGGTTGAAGCTCTGCCTCAGGCCTTCGATTTTGTCCTTGAGCTCTTTCATTTTTTCTTTCTCTGCTATCGACTAAGCCGTTGCCTCCTTGACTTTGTCAACAATGCGTCCGAAGGTTTTGGGTGAAGTCACGGCGAGATCGGCCAATATCTTGCGGTCAATCTCGATGTTGTGCATTTTGAGACCGTGGATGAAGCGGCTGTAGGATAGACCGTTCGCTTCTGAGGCCGCTTTAATCCTCACGATCCAAAGGCGTCTGAAGTCCCGCTTTCGTGACCTTCGGTCCCTGTAGGAATACTGAAGTGCTCTTTCAACCGCCTCTTTGGCTGTGCGGTAGTTGTGACCCCGAGCACCCCAGTAGCCCTTAGCGAGCTTCATTATTTTTGTCCGCCGCTGCCTTTTTTTTGTTCCTCTTTTGACTCTTGGCATCTTTCTATCTCCTTCAGCTGCTGTTCTCAATCACCGATAACTGATGAAGGGCTCTGATACAGCCCTCTTCTGTATTTTTCTCTTCCTCTCGGCTCTTCTGTAATTTGAACAGCAAACAAATGGTCATACATCGTTATTCCGTCCAACCCCACTTTTAAGCTTCCAATACGTGTGGAAATGTCTCTAAAATTTATAAGGGAGCATTTCCTTGACGTTCCCGTGATCCGCTTTGCTTATGACATCCTGTTTCCTGAGATTCCTTTTTCTTTTTGTACTCTTCTTGGTCAGGATATGGCTTTTGTATGCTTTACTGTGAACTATTTTTTTCTTGCCTGTCACTTTGAACCTTTTCTGGGCTCCCTTGTGTGTCTTTAGTTTTGGCATCTTTTCCTCCTGATTTAACGGGGCTCAACAAGGCGGATACAGCCCAACTCTGTCTCCGTACATCTCCATCCTTATGTCCCAGTCCTTCAACATCGGCAAAAACCCTGTCCAATATGGCGAAGGCCAATTCGGGCTTTGCCTTTTCTCTCCCTCGCAACATCACCGTGATCTTGACTTTGTTTCCTTCTTTGAGAAAGCGCTCAACATGACGCATTTTGAAGGTGTAATCATGGATGCTGATTTTGGGCCGAAACTTGATCTCTTTGACCTGGATCTGTTTCTGATGCTTCTTGGCTTCATGGGCTTTCTTGTGCAGTTCGTAAAGGAATTTCCCGTAATCCATGATTCGACAGACAGGAGGTGTGGCTTGCGGGGCCACTTCCACCAGATCCAAGTCCCTTTCCTTAGCCAGGGCCAGAGCATCTTGGGTGGACATTACTCCCAACTGGTTTTTGTCCTCATCGATGATTCTCACTTCATTGACCCGAATCATTTCATTGATCTTATGCGGTTTTTCCCTTCTTCCTCCACCGGGATAATATCTGCGTCCTTTGATGATATGCCTCCTTTAAAAAGTGACGCTCAAAGATCTATTTTCAATCAAAACTTTAACTTTTTCAAGGAATTCATTGACTTGGATTTCCCCCATATCTCCTTGCCCATGAATCCTCAAGGATGCACTGTTCTGTTCGACTTCTCTGTCTCCCACAATGAGGATGAGGGGGACTTTGTCTGTTTCGGCATCCCTGACCTTATAGCCTACCTTCTCTCTCCGCACATCGACTGTGGCCCGGATCCTGTTTTCCCTGAACCGTGCATCTAATGATTCGGCATAGGTGTTATGGCGGTCGGCGATAGGAATGGTGACAATCTGAACGGGGGCCATCCAGAGAGGGAAATTTCCGTTATAATGCTCGATGAGGATTCCGAAAAACCGTTCCAGAGAACCCAGGAGTGCCCTGTGCACGAGGTAAGGTCTGTGGAATTTTCCGTCCTCTCCGACGTAGTTAAGGTCGAACCTTTCGGCAAGGTTGAAATCGAGCTGGCAGGTGGTTAACTGCCAGGACCTTTGCAAGGCATCCCTGACTTTGATATCAATTTTCGGGCCGTAGAACACACCCTCGCCTTCATCCACCTGGAATTTCAACCCAAGTCCGCGAAGAGCTCTGTCCAATGAGGCTTCGGCATCGCGCCAATCCTCCTCCAGACCGCAGAATTTTTCGGGACAGGTGGAGAGGAATACCTCATACTCGGAAAATCCGAAGGTGCCCAGAAGTTTTACGGCCAGGTTGACCACTCTTTTGATTTCCTCTTCCAGCTGGTCTGTCCGGCAGAAGATATGGGCATCATCCTGTGTGAAACCCCTGACTCTTAGCAGGCCGTGAAGAACTCCGCTCCTTTCGTACCGGTAGACCGTCCCCAGTTCGGCCCAGCGGAGGGGAAGCTCCCGATAGCTCCTTTGCTTGGTCTTGTAGACCATAATGTGGAAAGGGCAGTTCATGGGCTTGAGTTCATACTCGATGCCCTCACTCAAAAGTGGCGGGTAGAGCGCATCATAGAACTCGGTGTGGCCGCTGGTGCGCCAAACATCAAGCTTGGCAATGTGGGGGGTGTTCAGAATTTCATAGCCGGCTTTGAAGTGCTCATCATACCAGTAGTCTTCTATGGCACGCCGGACGGAGGCCCCCTTGGGATGCCAGAGGATGAGCCCTGCACCGAGGCTTTCGTTGAAGCTGAAGAGATCCATTGCCGGACCGAGCTTGCGGTGATCCCTCTTTTTCGCCTCTTCGACAAGGTGGAGATAGCGCTTCAGATCCTTGTTGGTGAAAAAAGCCGTTCCGTAGATCCGCTGGAGCTGAATGCCTTTCTCGTCTCCTTTCCAGTAAGCTCCCGAGACAGAGAGCAATTTGAAGTGCTTGATGCGGCCCGATGAGGGGACGTGCGGTCCCAGACAGAAATCGATGAATTCTCCCTGCCGGTAGCAGGAGACCTCGTCGCCTCCTTTCTCCTCGATGAGTTCCACCTTGAGCTCCTGACCCATGTCGCGGAACATTTTGACCGCGTCATCTTTGGCGAGGATGATCCTTTCGATGGGGGCATCTTCCTGGGCCAATTCCCTCATTTTATCCTCAATGACCACAAGTTCATCCAGGGTGAACGGCTGCTCCCTTAAGAAATCATAATAATACCCGTTTTCTATATCCGGGCCGACACCGACCTGGGTTCCGGGAAAGAGGCTGACGACCGCATGGGCGAGAAGATGAGCAGCGCTGTGCCGGAGCACATGCAGAGCACTCTCCTCTCCTTCATAGACAGGCTGGACATCTGCATCTTCCGTCAGCTCCAGGCTCAAGTCCCTCAACTGTCCATTCACCAGTGCAACCAGAGGCATCCTGTTGAGCACGCGTTCTGAAAGAAATGCCTTAAGAAGGGAGCCTTTCTCTACAGAGTAAAGAGATCCCTCGAATTTGATCTGAACAGACTGACTCATGGATTTATATGTTTCAAAGGTGAAGGCGTTTTCAGCGACTTTTCCTCTTGAAGACAAACTCCTAAAAATAAATGGTAGGCGCGGAGGGGATCGAACCCTCGACTTCTTCCGCGTCAAGGAAGCACTCTGCCACTGAGCTACGCGCCTTTGCTTGAAAGCCTGTATATATTAAAGGTTTACCCCTCCAAAGTCAATAATGCGCATTTCTCTCCATTCGAGGAATATGGAGGGGGGACAGGAATCACTCCATGGGGTACTTCAGGCCCCAGAGAGCCCTGATTTGGTCTAGAATCTTCATGACGGCCAACGTCTCATTCAGAGGCATGATATCGCTCTCTCTCTTGCCTTCTCTAAGACACTTCATCACTTCATCAGCCTCATAGTTCAATCCATTGCCCTCGAAGCTAAAATCATAGGCCTCTTCTCTTTTCCCTGCCAGAAGGGTGATTCTTTTCGACTTCCACCAGGGAGAGTGAATGCAGATCCTGCCTTTGGTGCCCACAATGTAGGCCTCCTGAGGAAGTTCCGCCCGGATAGCCATGGTCAATACCGCCATTTTTCCCTGTTCGTATCCCAGAACGATCGCCCCTTGTTCATCCACTCCTGTTTCTCCCAGATGGACGGAACTGATTATATTCTTGGGATATCCGAGTGTCATCGAAGAGAGAGAAACGGAATAGATGCCCACATCCAAAAGAGCGCCGCCGCCTAGAGAAGGATCGAAAAGACGATGTCCGGGATCATAGGCCGCCCGGAACCCAAAACCGGCATTGACCATCTGGATATCTCCGATCGCTCCCTCATCGATGAGCTTCCTAACCTTAGCTATGGAAGGAAGAAAACGCGTCCACATGGCTTCCATCAGAAAAAGCTCTTTTCTTCTGGCCAGAGTAATGACTCGTTCCGCCTCGAGGGAATTGATGGTGAAGGGTTTTTCACAAAGGACGGCCTTCCCCTCTTGCAGAAGAAGAAGGCTGTTGTCCGCATGTTGGCTGTGGGGAGTGGCAACGTAGACAATTTCCACATCGGATTCCCTCGCCAGGCGTTCATAGCCGCCGAACCTTTTCGGGATACCGAACTTCTGACCGAAAATTTGAGCGGATTCCGAAGAGCGTGAACCGACAGCCACAAGTTTTGCATGGGGAACGAAGGACAGGCCGTAAGCGAATTTTTCGGCGATGGATCCCGTCCCCAGGATACCCCAATTGATCGGTGTGTTCATCGTTTCTTTATTCTTCCACCTTGCCCGGATTCTCTTTCCTTTTGCCCGGACGGGATACGATTTGGCCCCCCCGGAGGAGGAGGGGGCTGTTTCCGCAACTTCTGCCACCCCGGTTTCTGACGGCGATTGATCCCTCGCGGCATAGCTCTTACCTGTCCTTCAAAGAGGAAGGATTTCGGCCTTTCTCCTTTCCGGGTCCAGAAGGGCAACTGTTTTCCTTCCGGAGACCCAACCTCCCGTTTCCCCGGGATTGATCAAAAGCGTCTTCCCTCTCGTCTTGATTTCAGGCTTATGAGTATGTCCGAAGACAAGAAAATCTGGTTTGTGCCGGGCCACTAGGGCAGATACATCATAATCCACATGCATCAGGAGGAACTGAAAACCCCTCCATTCAAAAAGATGGGGGGACTCTTCAATTTCACCAAAAGGCTTGACGGCAGCGGCCAAGCCTTTTTTCTCTCCGTCGCAATTCCCGAAGACTGCCTTGATCCTGCAGGGAAGTCGACTCATTTCCAGCACAGTAAAAGGAGCGACAAAATCACCCCCGTGGATAACAAGTTGACAATCCAGACGTTTGAATAACCGGACGGCCTCTTTGACGGCGTCCAGATTGTCATGGGAATCGGACATTATCCCGATCATCGCACCTCCATCTCCTATCCCTGTCTAAATTCACGACAGAGGATTATTGAAGTATAACCTTTACATCTCTTTTTGACCAGAACGGAGCACTCCTCTATTTTCGTGATATGAATCCAAGGTTATATTTTTAAGTTCTCTTCCATTTTGTGAGGGTAAAATACAAGGAATGGTTGAAGCGACCATTGAAGATTTAGCCTTCTCGAGCCGACCTCAAGGGAAACCGGCCTCGCCGGTCGGTCGCGAATGTTTGAGCACGGAAGGGATTAAAAAAGAGGCACGCATTTTCTCGATAGTCTAATATAGAAGCTCAGATTACAGGGGCGGAGTTCCGCGACCGCCACCTTTTCAGGGGAAAAAACCTGCAGTTTTAAATGGATGGGTGGTGTGGCGGCGTTAAAAATCTGAAGGGAGCAAGGCCATTTCAGTATCTGACCCACACAATATGGAAGTGAACCAATCTATATCACATTTTGGAAATGAGCCACCCGCCTCTTTTCAGATTGCATAATTATATGGTGTATATTATACTAAGCCTTATCTTTTTAGGACTTATATACTTATAAAAAAACAAATAACGCAATGGAGCAAATGGAATGAAAAATGTTTTGATCATGGGCGCCGCCGGAAGGGATTTTCATAATTTCAATACTTTTTTCAGAGATAACAATGCCTTCCGCGTCATGGCCTTTACGGCCACTCAGATTCCCGATATCGACGGGCGGAAGTACCCTTCTGAACTGGCCGGCAAGCTTTACCCGGAAGGAATCCCCATCCATCCCGAAGAAGACTTGACCAAGCTGATCAAGTCACTGGATATCACCGAAGTCTTCTTCTCCTACAGCGACACTTCCTATGAATATGTAATGCATAAGGCTGCAGACGTCATGGCCGCAGGAGCCAGTTTCACTCTTCTCGGCCCCAGAGAGACAATGATCTCCAGTCAAAAACCTTTGATTTCGGTCTGTGCCGTCCGGACAGGAGCCGGCAAGAGCCAGACCAGCCGCAAAATCGCACTCCTCCTCAAGGAAAAAGGAAGGAAAGTTGTGGTCATCAGGCATCCTATGCCCTATGGAGATCTCGTCAAGCAAAAAGTTCAACGGTTCGCCACTTACGACGACATGATCAAGAACGAATGCACGATCGAAGAGATGGAAGAATACGAGCCCCACATCCAGAACGGAATCATCGTCTATGCCGGAGTGGACTACGGCGCAATCCTGGAGGAAGCTGAAAAAGAGTCTGACATCATTCTCTGGGACGGAGGTAACAACGACTTCCCTTTCTATAGAGCTGATTTAGAGATTGTGCTCGTCGATCCTCACCGGCCGGGTCACGAACTCATGTTCTACCCGGGTGAAGTCAATTTCAAGAGAGCCCACGTCCTTCTCATCAACAAGATGGGGACGGCCAAAAAGGAAAATATCGACCGTGTTGTGGCTAACATCCAAGCCTTCAATCCCAGCGCCATTGTCATCCGAGCCAACTCCCCGATCTCGGTCAGCGAGGGGGAAGAAATCACCGGAAAGACGGTGTTAGTCGTCGAAGACGGGCCGACTCTGACCCATGGAGGTATGTCCTATGGAGCGGGCATCGTAGCCGCAGAACAATACGGTGCTGCCCGTATCATTGACCCCCGGCCTTATGCCGTGGGCAGCATCAAGGAGACATTTGAGAAGTACTCCCATCTCGACCGGGTTCTCCCGGCCATGGGTTATGGACAGGAGCAGATCGAGGAACTGGCTCAGACCATCAACCGTTCCGAATGTGATCTCGTTATCGGCGCCACCCCGATCGACTTGGGGAGGCTGATCAAAACAAACAAAAGGATTTTGCGTGTCAAATACGAACTGGAAGAGTGGGGATCTCCCACCCTTGAGGATGTCTTGAAGGATTTCTGATGAAAAGGAAAATCGCCCTGATCGCTTTCGGAGGGAATGCTCTTCTCCCCAAGCATCAACGCGGTCTGCAGAACGAGCAGATGAAGAACGCGGAAAAAGCGTCGAGGTTGATGATCCATGTCGTTCAGAAAGGTTTTGACCTCATTATTGTGCACGGAAACGGACCCCAGGTTGGGAATCTGCTCATTCAAATGGAGGAATCTATCAACAAGATTCCGCCTTTCTCTCTTGAAATATGCGATGCGATGACCGAGGGGAGCATGGGCTTTATGTTGGAGAAAGCCATTATCAATGAAATCCGAAAAAGATCCGTTGACAAAGATGTGGCCACCCTGGTCACGCAGGTCATTGTCGACAGGGACGATCCGGCTTTTGTCCAGCCTTCCAAACCCATCGGTCCTTTCTACTCGGAGTATCGAGCCCGGATGCTCATGCGCGAGAAAAAATGGTCGATGATGGAAGACGCCGGCCGGGGATACCGGCGAGTCGTTCCCTCCCCCAAGCCCATCGATGTCGTCCCCAAACACGTGCTCAGGGAACTTGTGCACTCTGGAAAGATTGTCATCGCAGCCGGAGGAGGAGGGATCCCTGTCATCATCAACGGAAGAGGTCTTTTCCAAGGGGTGGAAGCCGTCATCGACAAAGACTACACCTCGAGTTTGATAGCCAGGGAGGCCAACGCCGACCTGTTTATCATTTTAACCACTGTTCCTCAGGTCTGCTTGGATTACGGAACGCCGAGGGAAAAGCCCATCTTGGAGATGACCGTGGCGGAAGCACAAAAATTTCTTTCACAAGGACAGTTCCCTCCCGGATCGATGGGACCGAAAATCGAAGCCGCCATCGAATATATCCAGGGAGGAGGCAAAGAAGTCATGATCACATCCGCCAACCAATTGAAGGCAGCTCTCATCAACCGCTCAGGGACACGGATAACGGCCCCCATATAGGAGACAAGTATGGATGATTTTCTTTCTATTCACGATTTAAGCATCTACCAGTTCCATGAACTTCTGGATAAAGCCCGCCAGGTCAAGGAAAATCCCAAGCTCTACAGGAACGCACTCGAAAATTCTGTTCTGGCCATGATTTTCGAGAAGCCTTCGCTGCGAACCCGGATGACATTTGAGGTCGGGATGCTCCAACTGGGAGGCCAAGCTGTCTATCTCGGCCCGTCGGATATCCAAATGGGACGGAGGGAAAGCACCTATGACATCGGTAAGAACCTCGAGCGTTGGGTGGAAATGATCATGATCCGAACGTTCGACCATCAAATCGCTGTCGACCTGGCCAAGCACACCCGTGTTCCGGTCATCAACGCGCTCACCGATTCCCTCCACCCCTGTCAGGGGATGGCCGATTTCTTCACCATCAAGGAGAAGCGGCGAGATCTGACGGATTTCACTCTGGCTTATATTGGAGACGGCAACAATGTCTGCCACAGCCTTCTCTTCGCCTCAGCCAAAGCAGGAGCAAGAATGAAAGTGGCCACTCCGGCCGGGTACGAGCCTGATCCGAAAATCATTGTTCAAGCCAAAGAAGACGGTCGAGAGACCGGCTTCGATCTATTGATCACCGGAGATCCGGCTGAAGCCGTTCAGAAGGCGGATGCCGTCTACACCGACACCTGGACATCCATGGGCCAGGAAGACG
The DNA here is from genome assembly GCA_965603105.1 of uncultured bacterium. Classification (GTDB taxonomy): domain Bacteria; phylum Acidobacteriota; class Aminicenantia; order Aminicenantales; family Aminicenantaceae; genus CBFDBS01. The sequence goes on along the minus strand of CBFDBS010000002.1, from coordinate 7,404 downwards.
AAAAAGAAGAAAGGAAAAAAATATTCATTCCCTTCCAAGTGAATAGGGAGCTTATGGCCCAAGCAAAACCGGACGCTCTTTTCATGCACTGCCTCCCAGCCCACCGGGGTGAAGAGGTCACCGATGAAGTCATCGATTCCTCTCAGTCCGTGGTTTTCGATCAGGCTGAAAACAGGCTTCATATCCAAAAAGCCATTATGTTATTATTAATGGGAATGAAGAAGTAGAAATGGAAAAAGTCAACGAAAACACCCAAGTCATAGATACCGATCTTGCCTTCCTCGAGAAAGAGTTAACCAAGACTCGGGCTCCAGCCATACTGGACGAGCTGGTTAAAAAAGTGGCCTATAAAAAAACTGCCAGTCAGCTCCGTCTCGAAGCGAAAAAATACGATCCGGATTGCATCTACGAAATCGACGACCTGATTTACAAGGAATATGATGAACCTTTAACTGTCAGCAGCAAGGGAGCCGAACCCTTCAAGGGAGCCGTCGTCATCAAAGTCGTCAACAAGATCGCCCTGCCCGATTTCAACTGCGAAATGCTGGAGGTCGATTACACGGGGGGCGGGATTTTCCGGAAGCACATCGACTATATGAAAAAAACCAGGACTCAAGTTCTCCTGCCGAGTAACTGCGACGGCCGGGGCAAGACAGCCGAAATTCTGCAAAAAAAGGACGATCCCCGTTTGAACGAACTTCCCATGACCGACAAGGACATGAAAAAGCTGGAGACAAGCCTGCGGTCATCCCTCTCCAAATCTTCTCTTTTTTTCAATTGGGGTAAACACTGGCATCTGGAAGAAAAAAGAATTCAAATCAAGGACAAAGACAAGAAAGCGCTCGAAAAACACTTCCAGGACGCCCAGCAGTCTTCGTCGACCTCCGACATTGTCTCCCAGCTGTTCAAAACACCTCCGGACGATAAATCTTTCGAGCTCTTCTGCCTCAGTCTGAACTACACACTTGAAAATGAATACAAGAAAAAAATCATTTTCACTTCACCCGAGGGCTGGGGGAAATGGTTTTCCAAGGAAACTCTCGATTCGTTCCTGGTGAACCTCCCCATTTCCAAATCCAAGGCTAAAATTCCCCCTATGGAAGAGGAAAATGTCGGAGCAATCTCGCCTCCTCAGGAATTTCCCCTGAAGCTTTATCTCACATGGAGGGAAGTCCTCTCCGGCTGCATCAAGATTCCGAAAGCATTGAACAGGCATTTCACACAAGCGAGGGAATACATCTTCACTGACTCGGAAAGCGGCCAGGACTACATCGTCTTCTACTATCCTTCATCACATGTTTTTTTCGGGCTGAAGGAATTCTATGAAAAAAACAATGTGCCCCAAGGGGCAAGTTTGACCATAGAGAAAACCGATCTGACTCACTGCCAATTCAGCCTGAAAAAAGCGAAGAAAAAGCTGGAAGCCCCCATCCTCACCTACGATCCGGCCAAAGACAGGTTCATAGACAGCGGTACCGAAGCCTTCACCTTCTCGCTCCCCAATAAAATCATCCATATCGAGCGCGAGACCCTGAAAGCCCTTCTCGATCTGGACAGTCAGCTCAAATCGGCTGATCTCAAAGAACTGCTGATTGTCATCTTTAAGAATTTCGGTCTGGATGGAGAGGCTCTTTCTCTCCACTACCAGCGGGCTTTTCATCTTGTCGATGTCATCAGAAGGACAACCATCGAAGACCTGGAGAGTGTTCTCCTCAACTCCCCGGAATTTTCCATGTCCGAAAAGGGAAAAGGTCTTTTTCTCTATCGAACCGAAGAGGAGATGGAAGCCGAAATCGATCTGGAAAAAGAAAAAAGAGGATTAGTGGAGAAGGTTGCCGCAGGAGCCCTGGAAGAGAAGGAAGAAGAGACCCTCCCCGAAATTGGGACCGTAGGTGAGATCCAGATCCCCGAAGGGACCAAGGTGATTGAGGTGATCGAGCCGGTTAAAAAGGTGCCGGCAAGAATTAAGAAACCTGAAGTCGCCAGGCCTGCACCCACACGGAAACGTCCGATGGAGCCACCCCCTGTTAAAAAAGAGAAGAAAATTATTCCCCTAAGAGAAAAGCCTCCTGAGGAACCCTCCAAAAAGGAAAAACTCCCTAAGAGGAAAAAAGAGGGATTGAAGCCTGACTTGGATAGACCCGCGCGCGGCAAGAGAGGCGTCAAAAGGATCCTAGAAGAACGGATAGAGCTCGAAGAATCTGAACTTGAAGCCCTTTTTGCTAGAAAGGCCGGGGATGAGGAACAGGTGAAGGTGGAAGAGCCTGTCCTAGAAGAGATCAAAGAAGAAGCGAAGGAAGATTACAAGGAATACATCGAAGAAAAGCCGGCGACATCAATCTTTGCCGATAAATTGAAGTTCGCTCTGGATAAAAAGAAGGACAAGGAGCCGGAAAAACCGAAAAAACCGAAAAGAAGAAGGAAATAAACGCGGCTCCTTTGCTGTCATCGGGATGAGCACCTTAATAAAAACCGCCGATGTCGCCATCATCGGCGGCGGCATCCTGGGCATCAGCGCTGCCTATTTTCTCGCTCAACACAAGAGACTGCAGATCGCTGTTTTTGAGAAAGATCTTCTGGCCCAAGGTTCGACAGGCCTGAGCGTGGGAGGAATTCGGCAGCAGTTCTCCCATCCCTCCAACATCTGTCTGTCCCAAGACACCTTGCGTTTTTTTGAGACCTTCCAGCAGGAACACGGCATATCCCTTCAATTCAAAAAAGTGGGGTATCTTTTTCTTGCCCAAAGGAAAGACACTTGGTCTGATTTTGAGGCCAATATCCAGACACAGCGCTCCCTCGGCGTTCCCGTCGAGCTCCTTTCAGCAGAGGAAGTTCGATACCGATGGCCCTATCTCCGATGCGAAGATCTGCTCGGGGGGACTTTCGGTCCGGAGGACGGATACGCCGATCCCTATGAAGTCACGATGGCTATAGCTCGAGCCGTCAGGAGCGCCGGCGTGGCTGTTTATGAAAAAACGAAAGTCACTGGGATTTCCCTTAAAGAGAACAGAGTGACCGGTCTCCGGACGGTCCGGGGGAGCGTATCCGCACCGGTAATCATCAATGCAGCCGGTCCATGGGGAGGAGAGATCTGCCGCATGGTGGGCCGCAATTATCCAGTTTTTCCCTTCAGAAGACAGGTGTTTGTCACCAAACCCTTCCCCGTCATATCCAAACCCGTCCCCTTGATATTGGACTTCGACTCACTGTTCTATATGAGGGAGGAAGGGCCGGGACTTCTTATGGGGAAAAGCGACCCGGAGGAACCCTCCAGCTTCAACACACAGGTCGACCGGATTTTTATGGAGCGGGTTATTGAAGCAGCCTGTCACAGAGCTCCTCTGCTTGAGGAGGCAGAAATAGCGAAAGGATGGGCAGGGCTCTACACTATAACTCCTGACGAAAACGCTATCATCGGCCACATCCCCGGGATAGAAGGATTCTACTGTGCCATTGGTTTCAGCGGGCATGGTTTTCAGCACGGTCCGGCTGTCGGACGCATTTTGAGCGACCTCATCTCCGACGGACGGACCCAATTTGACCTGACTCCCTTTTCTCCCGATCGGTTCACTGGAGCCCCGCTCCAAGGAGAAAAGAGAGTCGTCTGAGGAGGGAAAGAACAGTGAAAATTCTCGTTCTCAACCGGCAAGATGTTCAACAGACCGTTACCATGAGTCAAGCCATCTCCGCTGTCAGAGAGGCTTTTATCGAACTCTCACAAAAAAAGGCGGTCATCCCGATGAGAACCCAGATCCAGGTCCAAAAAACAAACGGGATTTCTCTCTTCATGCCCGCCTATCTTCCTGGAAGCCAATCTCTCGGAGCAAAAATCGTCTCGGTATTCCCTGATAATCTGCGAAAATCTTTGCCCACTCTCCACGGTCTGGTCATCGTCCTGGACGCCGAAACCGGACGCCCTCAAGCTTTAATGGACGGAACTTCTCTTACGGCTTTGCGCACGGGGGCAGCATCCGGAGTGGCAACTGACTTGCTGGCCAGCAGAGACTCCGCTACCGCCGCCATTTTCGGCGCCGGCACCCAGGGACGCACACAGCTGGAAGCGGTCTGTACCGTCCGGTCCATTCGCAGGGCCTGGATTTATGATCCGAATCCTCGGGCCGCCGAACTGTTCGCCGAGGAGATGGGAAAACGAGGAGCCCCGATCCCGCAAGAGATAGCCGTAGCCACCTCCCCCCACCAAGCCGCAGCGGAAGCCGAAGTCATCTGCACGGCCACAACGTCTTCCTCCCCTGTCTTTGAAGACGGAAGCATAAAACCCGGCGTTCATCTCAACGGCGTCGGTTCCTACACACCTGCCATGCAGGAGATCCCCGCTCAGACGGTCCTGAGGGCATGCGTGTTTGTCGATTCCATTTCTGCGGTATGGGAAGAGGCCGGCGATCTAATTATTCCCCTCCGGAACGGTCTTTTTGACAGGTCGCATGTGAGGGGTGAAATTGGAGAGCTGGCTTGCGGACAGATCCAGGGCAGGGCGGGCAGGCAGGACATCACCTTTTTCAAATCCGTTGGAGTGGCCGTTCAGGACATGGCGGTGGCGCGAATCATTCTTGCCGAGGCTCAATCCAGAGGCCTTGGCCAGGAAATTAGCTTGTGAGCCTGCTGTTTTTTCAGAGCGGTACCCGCGCCGGCTGGCTAGGGCCGAGGGAGACTGCGCAGCTAAGGAGAACAAAATGAAACTCAAATGGGAGCCTCCTTCCGATTGGATCCAGATAACGACAATCGATGCCCATACAGCCGGCGAGCCTTTCCGCCTCATCACCAGCGGCTTCCCGCCCATCCTTGGTTCCACCCTGCTTGCCAAACGCCGTTATGTCCGCGACAATTTTGACCATTTGAGGAAGGCCCTGATGTGGGAACCGCGGGGCCATGCGGATATGTACGGCTGCCTCCTGACTGAGCCGGAAAAAGAGGACAGCACTTTGGGAGTCCTTTTTCTGCACAATCAGGGATACAGCTCCATGTGCGGGCATGGCATCATCGCTCTGTCCACCGTGTTGGTCGAGACAGGAATGATCGAGTTCGATATAGACAGCCCCGACCTGCTTTTAGAAACACCGGCAGGGAAGATCAAGGCCAGAGCAAATCTCGTTGGAGGTCGGGTTCAGAGTGTCTCCTTCCAGAATGTTCCCTCTTTCGTCCACTCTCTCGACCGGTCCATTCAGGTCCCGGGATTAGGGGAGGTCTGTTATGACATTGCCTATGGAGGAGCTTTTTATGTCTTTTGTAGGGCAGAAGATTTCGGCCTCCAGCTTGTTGCCGACGAATATCCTGAACTCATCGACCGGGGAAGACGCATCAAAAAGGCGATTATGGAAAGTGTCCTCATCCGGCATCCCTTTGAGGAGGACCTGAGCTTTCTCTACGGAACGATATTTGTGGGCCCTGCCCATGATGAATCCCACCACAGCCGGAATGTATGTGTCTTTGCCGATGGAGAAGTGGACCGCAGCCCTACCGGTACCGGAGTCAGCGCTCGCGCCGCTTTGCAATTCGCCCGCGGAGAAATCGATATCCGGCAACCGTTTGTCGTCGAAAGCATCCTGGGGACATGCTTCACCGGCCGGATTGTCGATACTCTGGACTACGGGGGATACAGGGCCGTCGTTCCCGAAGTCAGCGGAAGCGCCTATATCGTGGGCCGCAGCCAATTTTGCATCGATCCTGAAGATCCATTGAAGCATGGATTTTTTCTCAGATAAAAAAGATGAAAATGCCGGCCTCTCTCCGTTTTCCGGATGAAAATCCAGTGTTAAAACTCCTGTTTCTCTTTCTGGTCATCAAAATTTTAGAACTGTCCCGCTTCAACATGTCGGACTTTACCGTCAAAAGGACATACTACGATTTCCTGAGTTTCGGTCTTCCTCTCGCCCTTCTGATCTATCTGCTGCTTAACAGGTGGTCTCGGCTGAAAACTATAAACCAGTTTCTCACCCTGCCCCAAATATGGCTTGGACGCATCGTATGTGCTCCCCTATGGGTTTGCGGAATTTTCTCTCCGTGGTCAATACCTCTTCATGAAGGACAAGAGTTTGAGTATTCTAGTCAGGAGGCTGGAGCCGGAAAAATCTCCCCTCAAAATCCGCATCAAGATCAATGACAAGGAGGCGGCTTCGAGGGAGTCTGAGGAGAATCGGTTTATATTTGAGCTTTCCCTCTCGGAGCTGGGCGATTTCCTCTATACAGGATCCAATTCCATCGAGTTTTTTACTGAGAAACCGGAGGCTTTGCTTCTGAAACTCCGGTTGGAATAAGAGAACTCCTCATTTCAAAATTTCTCTGAGGGGTCCTCTCCGGCGTGTTATTCCCATTTGATCCAGAAGCTCGAGGAGAGGGATGGCATATTTTCGAGACAGTCCCGTCATCTCTTTGAAGTCCCCCACGCTCAATTCTGTCTTTCCAGAATTCCTGATCCGGGCCGCCAGTTCATTCAACCACTGAGAATGAAGGATGAATCCGTCCTTGCCTTTGACAATCTTTCTCCTCTCCGTCAAGAGAGAAAGCAGATTTTCCAGCCGCTTGACAGACAGATGGAACCGTTTCTGAAGATCCCCCATAGAGACAGAATAAAGCTTTCCTTCAAGATACATTTCTTCCATTTTGTCGAGAAGGGCCTCCTCCTCCGGTGTTAAGGCCAATTTAAAGCCCGCAAGCGCCAGGCAATCCTCTGTTTCACTGATCTTCCCTTCGCGGAAGAGATGCCCTAAGGCAAGGGAATAAACCCTGGGGGGGAGGTCGAATTTTTTTTTGACGGCATCGATAGGCACCCCTCGTTCATCGGGATGAGTCTCATGGAAGCGCTGGAGGAAGGCCAGGATTTTTTCACAGAGAAAATCAAATCCGGACTGGGAGAGCAGGAAAAGAGGATAAAAAGAGAGAATCCTGATTTGACCTTGCGCTTCCAGCTTCTGACTCAGGCTGGCAAGAGTTTTGCCGGATAAGGGAGTGAGCTCAAGAATTTCTCTTTCCCCCAAACCTTTTATCCCTTTCTCCAAAGTGAGCGCCTCCAGCATTTCGCTCTCACTCCCCAAGAGACATCGAAGCAAGTCCTTTCTTTTCTGGGCCGCTTTTTTCCCCCCGACAGGCTTTTGAGCGGAAGGGAAGAGGACCGTGCCTTTGCCCAGAACGCCTGAACCTTCCAGGTTCAAAACTTCAAAGGCATCTCCCCATTTCAGATCTTCCGCTTGGCTCATGGTGACATTAATGAATCTTTCATCCCCCTCGGCTGGATTTTCCCCTTCATAGAAGGAAAAAGATGCGGGGACCCTGTGTTCACCAAAGACAAAGGAGGTATTGAAGTTTTCTCCCTGTTCAGGAAGAACAAAATCAACCCAGGCGTCGAAAGAAGTGATTTTCATCGTTTCAAGCTGTTGTGATCCGATCGTG
>CBFDBS010000001.1:0-43569 GCA_965603105.1 uncultured bacterium | reverse complement strand
CCTTTCGAGAGACAGAACATGATCGAATCACCGATAGCCGCATAGTCCTTGATATCCACACCTGAAGCGGCGCAGGCGTTGAATACTCGGGCTCCGTCAAAGTGGATTTTCAAGTCATGTTTATCGGCAATCTGACGCAAAGCTTTGAGATTTTCAAAGGGGACAACCGCTCCGCTCCAATTGTTGTGAGTGTTTTCAATGCAGATGAGCGACGTCCTCGGGATGTGAACCGAGGGCTTCTTGATATTCTGCTCAACCAGCTCCGGCGGTATGGCTCCCCTGTCCGAGACTATCGGCCGCGGTGTCACCCGGGAAATGAAGGTCATATGTGTGGATTCCATATTGTATATATGTGATCTGGCTTCGACGATGACTTCCTCCAATTCCCTGCTCCAGACCTTTACGGCAATGGAATTGGCCATCGTTCCGGTCGGACAGTACAATCCTGCTTCTTTACCTGCGATCTCGGCGGCCAGAACCTCCAGCTTTAGGACGGTGGGGTCATCCCCAAGAACATCATCCCCTACTTCGGCCTCGGCCATAGCCCGGCGCATGCTGGGTGTGGGATGGGTCACTGTATCGCTTCGGAAATCTGAATACTCACTCATTTGACTTCTCCTTTCTTAAGAAGATTCATTATAAAGAAATCGCCGTCCATCAGCAAATCATTCTGCGTGACAGGCTCCACGAAAGGTTCATCGTACTTATGGATACCTGGAATTTCTTCAGCGACCAGACATATCAGTTGTATGCCTATAAATCTGAGAGGGTGGAAGAAGCGACATCGTAAGATTTAGCCTTTCTGAAACGCTGACGGGGAAGACGACGAAGTCGACCAGTCGAGTATGTTTGAGCACGAGAAAAATTGAAAGAGCGGAACGTATCCCCTTGCATAATCTTTTAATTGGAAAGAATAACCACGCGGAGTTGCGAGACTGCCACCTTTTTAGGGGGGGGGAAATCCTGCAGTTTTAAATGGATGGGTGGTGTGGCGGCGTTAAAAATCTTACTGTAGCGCTGACGTCCTCTTAGATTTATGGGCGTAGCTTCCTCTTATCCCCATAGGTATTCATTCGTACGATGAACCCTGCGAAAAAGATTTGTCTCAAATCCCGAATGAAACTTTATAACGGTTTACTTGGTTTATAATGTATGCTATAGATAATGTAAAGGAATGACTGCGATCAGGTGTTATGCCGAAAAAAATATATAAGCCGGTCTTTTTTTCCCTGCTCATCCTCATCATCTTTTTCTTGAGTGCTGTTGTCTCTTACCGCGTTACAATTTCCGGAGAGATCGCCACCTTGCCGGATTTGAGCGGCAAGACCTTTGAGGAAGTCAAAGCCGATCTCGCCGCAAAAAAACTGAACGTCGTCCAGAGCGGCTATCAGCTCCATCCCAAAATTGAAAAAGGGCTGGTCATCTTCCAAGATCCCCCATCCGGAAAAAAACTCAAATTGAACAGCGTCGTTAAAGTCATCATCAGCGCGGGAAGAGAAAAAGTGACGGTCCCACGATTCATCCGGCAAAATCTTTTGTCGGTCAATCCGCTCATCAATCAGGCCGGCCTCAGAAAGGGAAAAATATCTTATGTTTTCTTGCCCAATCAAGCCGCCGGCCGCATTGTGGCCCAGTCCCCCTCCCAGGGCCAAGAAGTCGCCCGGGATTCTCTTATCAGCCTCCTTGTCAGTCAAGGCAAAGAGGAGGAGAAATATCTGATGCCGGACCTGCTTGGGAGACAGGCTGATCCCATTATTGCCTGGCTGGAGAGCCTTGAATTCCGTGTTGGGGACACCCGCCGCGCCGTCTATAGAGGACTCGAGCCGGGAATCATCATTAACCAGAATCCTCCTCAGGGCTATCCCATTAGCCAGAGAAGTCTCATCACCCTGGAGGTCAGCAAGTGACAATAAAGATCGCTCCATCCATTCTCTCTGCCGACTACTTGAATTTGGAATCTTCGGTCCGCATGGTCGAGGAAGCAGGAGCAGATTTGATCCATGTCGATATCATGGATGGACATTTTGTTCCCAACCTCACGTTTGGTCCCCACCTTGTCGCCGCGCTCAGAAAAAAAACAATCCTGCCTCTCGATGTTCACCTAATGGTCGATAATCCTCCGTTCGCCATTCCCCTTTTTGCGCAGGCAGGAGCTGACTGGATTTCCATCCATCCGGAGACATCCCTGCATCTGCATAAAGATATAACCAGCATCAAAGAACTGGGAAAGAAGGCCGGCGTCGTCCTCAATCCGGCCACCCCGCTCCAATCCATTTCCGAAATTTTCCATGAGGTGGATTATATTCTTGTTATGTCGGTCAATCCCGGATTTGGAGGGCAGACTTTCATCGAACACAGCAGAGATAAAATCAGGCGTCTGAAGATGTGGCTGGAGGACCTGAATCTGGATATTCCGATAGAGATCGACGGAGGTGTCACCTTGGATAATATTGAACACCTCATCAAAGACGGCGTCAGTCTCTTTGTTTCCGGCTCGGGTGTCTTCAATCAAAAAGACCCTCGCCAAGTCCTCAAGAAAATGAAAGAGATCGCCGGAAGATACGAAAAATCATGAACTGCTTAGTCACCGGAGCTGCTGGTTTTATCGGTTCCCATCTCTGCCGAAAACTCCTCGATCTGGGCTATTCCGTCACCGGATTGGATTCCTTCACAGATTTTTACCCCAAGTGGATCAAAGAGAAGAACGTTCTTCCTCTTCAAAGCAATCATCGATTCCGCTTGGTCGACAAAGACATCAACGGAGTCGATATCAGCCCTCTCGTCACAGACAAAGACGTCATTTTCCATTTGGCGGCTCAAGCGGGAGTGAGGACGAGCTGGGGAAATAATTTCTCCGTTTATACTGAAAACAACATCATGGCCACCCAGAAGCTTTTAGAAGCGGTCAAAGGCCAGAGAATAAAAAAATTCATCTACGCCTCATCCTCTTCCGTTTATGGTCTGTCCCCCCAACTTCCCATGACGGAAACAGCACCCCTCCACCCCTTCTCCCCTTATGGTGTCTCCAAGCTGGCCGGTGAGCACCTCTGCCAGCTGTATTTTATGAATTTCAGGATCCCTATTGTCTCTTTGAGATTTTTCACAGTATTCGGTCCTGGACAGCGCCCGGATATGGCCTTCCATCGTTTTTTGAAAGCCCTATCCGAGAACAAACCCCTTCCCCTCTTCGGAGACGGCCAGCAGACCAGGGATTTCACTTATATCGACGACATTATCGACTCCAACCTGCAGGCGCTGGACAGGGGAAGAGACGGAGAAGTCTACAATATCGGAGGAGGAAACCAGAAAAAACTCAGGGACGTTTTTGCTCTGCTTGAAAAGATCACGGAAAAGAAGATCCAACTTCAAAACAGGGAGGAACAGAAAGGAGATGTTTTCCATACTTTCGCTGACATCAAAAAAGCCGGAGAAGACCTGGATTATTCCCCCCGAATTCCGCTTGAAGAAGGACTCCGGAGAGAGTGGGAATGGATACAAAGACTATATAGCCAATGATTATTGAAAAAAGGAACAAACCGATGAGAAAAACAGCGCTTCTAATAGCATTGACCAGTCTGATCATTCTGATCGGCTGGGGATGCAAAGGAAAGGAAATAGAACTGGCACCTGAAGTCGCCAACTCGGATGAAAATCTTTATAAACTGGGAGAACAGTACCTGAAAAAAGATCCCGAGAGAGCAATTCTTTACCTCAGGCTGGTCATCGACTCTTTTCCCAAAAGTTTTTATGCCCAGAGAGCAAAGCTGAGCATTGCCGACTCTTATTTTGATAAAGGAGACGAAGGGAGCATGATTATCGCCGCCTCCGAATACAATGAATTTATCTCTCTCTTCCCCCTCAGTCCCTCTGCTTCCTATGCTCAATTCCAACGGGCTATGACTTTCTTCAAGAAATCATTTTCGGCAGGAAGAGATCCCACTAAGACCAGACAGGCGCTGGCCGAATTCAAGAAAGTTGTGACCAATTATCCCTCCAGCGAACAAGTGTCAGAAGCCAGGGAGAAAATCAATGAATGTGAAGAGCGGCTGGCTGAACACATTCTCGGCATCGGTGTTCACTACTATAAAGTCTATGCCCTCAAAGGTGCGGTGGCAAGGCTGACGTCAATTTTGACCGAATATCCGAATTTTTCCAAAATGGATAAAGTGTATTTCTATCTCGGAGACTCCTTTTTTAGATGGGAGTTACCCGAAGAAGCCACGCCCTACTTCAGGAAGTTGATCACCGATTATCCTGAGGGTAAACTCACGAAAAAAGCGATTAAAAGAATGCAGGAGATAGAAAAATAAGCTTCTAGGCGGCGCAAAGAGGCGCCCAGTCAGCAATCGTTGACGAGTCAAGCGATGATGGAGGAGGTCTGATGAGGAAGATGAAATGTTTTGTTGGTTCACTCCTGATTTTTTGGCTGTTTTCTCCTTGTTTACTCGCTCAACAGCAGAACAAATTGGGATTTTTTCAAAACACCGTGATCAAACCTGCGCTGCGGGCGGAGTATTTCGGTCTGTCACTCAGGGGAGAAGATAAAGCGGATACATCGAATTTCAAATCCTATCTGTTCACCGTGGATACTGAATTTGAAGTTCTCGATGGACTTTCCGTCCACCTCCTGTTGGGCTACTCTCTATCCAATTTTGACGGCTTGATTTTCCGAGACCTCCCCTTCTCTGTTCAAATGGATGTGGGCCAGCTCGGAGGATTTGTTTTAGGAACGGAAGTCGACAAAAAACTCATCCATTTCCCGGATTATGAGCTCAATCTCACCGGCCAACTCATCTACTCCTTCAGATTTTGGAAAAACAGCTGGGAGGTCCCGAATTTAAATGTCGAGGGAACAGTCACCGGATCGCCATCGTGGCTGCGCGCTCAAATAGGCCCGCTCATTCGCTATCTTGGATTTGACTACATATCCCCCTACATCAGCATCAAATACAACAAGCTTTGGGGAAGATACAAAATGGAGCAGGAAATTCAGGAACTCACCGGATTGGAGAAAAAGAAAATCAAGAGTATAAACAACTTCATCCTCATGATCGGAGTCAACTATGAAATGACCGATCAACTTCTTCTAACCGGAGAGGTGACAGTCTATCCTTATAGCGATGGAATGGACATCGGCGCTATGGTCTACCTTAGATTTAACTTTTAGGACCCAACTTTGGAGGCCCACATGAAAAACCTTAAATACACCACTTTGATGCTCATGCTTTCATTTCTGTTCCTTTCTGCTTCATCTCAAAATCCTTACAGATCAAGCCTCAAACGGCCATATTTTATACACCCAAATTCTGTCCGATCTTTCGAGAATTCGGTCCCTTTGCAATCAAAAAAAGATCCTGAGTTTTTTAAAAACGACCAAATCCTTGTCCAATTTGTTCCCTCCGTCCGCATGGAACTTCAAAAAGCCGTCCTCTCTGTTTACAGGACTAAAGCTGTCAAACTCATTTCACCGCTGGATATCCACCAATTGAGAGTGCCGGAGGATATGACTGTCGAAGAAATGGTCTACGTTCTCAAGCAGAATCCTCTTGTGAAATTCGCCGAGCCGAACAGAGCCTTCAAGCTGACTGCTACTCCCAACGATCCCCTTTTCTACCTGCAGTACGCCCTCAGCAATTCCGGCCAAGCCATCGGAGACGTTCCCGGAAGCCCCCAGGGGAAGGCGAGCGCAGATATCAAAGCCCCGATAGGCTGGGAAGAAACAAAAGGAAGAGAAGATGTGATTATCGGCGTCATCGATACGGGATTGGATTTCGATCATCCCGATCTCCAAAATAAATACGTTTCCAAAGGAAAAGACTTCGCCAACGGAGACGATGATGCCACAGATGATCACGGACACGGGACCTATGTTGCCAGCCTCATCGCCGCAGAAACTGACAACGGTATCGGAATCGCCGGTGTGACCTGGAATTGCAAAGTCCTGCCGGCCAAAGTTTTTACAGCTGATGAGTACAGTTTAACCAGTTGGGTGATTGAAGCCATTCTCTGGCTTGTCGACCAGGGAGTGGATGTGATCAATTTCAGTATCGGATTAGATACTAGCGACCCGGTAGAAGCACAGGCATTGGAAAACGCAATCAAATATGCGTATGAGCAAGACATCGTCCTTGTCGCCTCCGCTGGGAACGATTCCGGTGCCGTTCTCTTTCCGGCAGCATTCGATGATTATGTCTTAGCCGTCGCTGCCACCGATTACAATGACTCCCGGACCATCTGGAGCAATTTCGGACCTGAAATTGACGTGGCCGCCCCTGGGGTCCGGATCTTGGGCTGTGTCCCCGTCTGGTTCCCTCCCATGGAGTGGGACGATAACTCTCTGGACCCCTATTCCTACGCCACCGGCACTTCGGCATCCGCCCCCTATGTCTCCGGCCTCGCAGCTCTTATCAGAAGTGTTAAACCCAGTCTATCGGCTGGAGATGTCATGAACATCATCCGCTACTCATCCGACGACGTCAATCAGGACCTTTACCCTGGAAAAGACCAGTTCGTCGGACACGGCCGTATCAACGCCGAAAATGCCTTGGTGCCGCTAATCATTTCCCCCGAAAAGAAATGATCAAATCCCTCCGAATCAGAAATCTGGCCACAATCGAAGACATCGAATTGGGATTCAAGAACGGTTTCACCATCCTCACAGGAGAAACAGGAACTGGAAAATCGATCATCATCGGCGGCCTGAAGCTGGTTTTAGGCGACAAGGGCTCGCCCGATATCATTCGCACCGGGGAACGGGAGACTTCCGTTGAAGCCGTGTTTCAGATCGATACACCCGGCATCTCAGACAAAAACCGTTCAAAAGAAGACAGTGGAGAGATCTTCATTCACCGCAAAATCACGGAAAAAGGCCAGGGGAAGGGATATTTTGACGGAATCCTGGTCCCGGCCAAAAAACTCAAAGATTGGGGAGAGTCCGTGGTCAACATTTACGGCCAGAATGATCATGTCTTTCTCAGAAATCTCGAGTACCAGTTGGACTATTTCGATTTTTCCGCCAGCGTCATCCCCCTCAGGAATGAGGTGACCAAACTCTCCCAAGAGATACGTCGACTGCAGCGGGAGAAAAAAAGTCTCGAAGCCAAAGACAAAGAACGGGCTTTGAGACAGGATTTCCTCGAATTCCAGATCAACGAGATCGAAAACGCCCATCTCTCTCCCCGCGAAGAAGAGGAGCGCCACCAGGAAAGAAACATCCTCAGGAATGCCGAAAAAATTCGCGACCTTGTCGCGGATGCCTTGGATATCACCAGCAATCAAGAATTTGCTCTTTCCTCCCAGCTGGCAAGGCTCCGGAACACGGTCACCAAGCTGATCGACTTCGGAAGCGAATTCAAAGACATTAGCGAAGCAATCAGCCCTTTCACCCTTTCACTCCATGAATTCACCGATTTTCTCATCAAGTTCAAAGAAAAACACGATTCCTCTCCAGCCAACCTGGAGGCCATCGAAGATCGCCTCAATACTATTGAAAAACTGAAAAGAAAGTACGGCTCATCTATTGAGGAAGTCCTCCTTTCTCTTGAAAAAGCCAGAGATGAGCTTTTGGAATTGGAATCGAATCAGGACAGGCTGTCAGACTTGAATCGCTCTTTAGAGAAAATATTCCTGGATTACAGAGAAAAGGCAAATAAGCTCTCCAAGAAAAGAAGGGAACACTCTTCGAGACTCGAGGACAAAATCAAGAATGAAATTTGTGTTCTGGGAATGAAAAAAGCCGACTTTTCCGTCAACCTGAGGTCCTTCAGTCCGGATATGGAAAACATAGACAACGTCAAAGACAAAGGCATTGAGGATGTCGAATTTCTCATCAGTCCCAATCCGGGAGAAGAACTTCGACCTCTAAGAAAGATAGCCTCGGGGGGTGAACTTTCGAGGATTATGCTGGCTTTGAAATCGATCGGCAGCAACCAGGAAAAACACAAAACTTTAATATTTGATGAAATCGACGCCGGAATCGGAGGAAAAACTGCAGAGTTCGTCGCTAAGAAACTGAAGGATTTATCCCAGAACAATCAAGTCATCTGCATCACTCATCTCCCCCAAATTGCCTCCTTCGCTGACCATCATTTTAAGATTGAAAAAAAGATTGCCCACAACAGAACTTACACCACTGTCAAGGAATTGGACTTCGAGGAACGCATTGAGGAGATCTCAAGACTTCTAGCGGGGAGCCGCATCACCCCTGCAGCCAGACAGAACGCACGAGAGATGCTGGAACACAATTCATAAGAATATTTTCAGGAGTCAACTGGTAACAGAAAGGAAGGAAACCATGACGAATCGAGCGGAAAAAGCTGTCTCCTTTTTCGATGAAGGATTCAGTTGTTCTCAAGCCGTTCTTGCCTCATTCAGCGACCTGTTCGGTCTTGATCGCCGGCAAGCCCTTAAAATCTCTCAACCCTTTGGGGGAGGAATTGCTCATCGTGGCGAAACATGCGGAGCCGTCAGCGGAGCATTCTTAGTCATCGGCTTGAAATTCGGACGAACTGAAGCTGAGGACCTTGAGGCAAAAGAAATAACTTATGACAAAATCAATGAATTCATAGACCGATTCATGGCCGCACACGGCTCCATCCTCTGCAGAGATCTTCTCGGCGTGAACTTGAGCGAACCCGGTGTTCTCGAAAAAGCGGAAGAAGCGAAACTCTTCGACTCCATCTGTCGCCCGCTCATTCTATCCTCCGTCAAAATTCTGGAAGAGATCCTGTAGTTGCTTTCGCAAATTTTTCTTTACCTTTGACAATTAACAAGCGAAATGACTGAAAAACCAGGAACAATGAATCACTCACGTTTCCACATCCACACTTTCGGCTGCCAGATGAACGAAAGCGATTCCGAACAAATCGCCGGCATCCTCACCTCCAGCGGTGCAGAACCCTCAGAAAATCCGGAAAACAGCGACATCATCCTCGTCAATACCTGTGCGGTCAGGGAAAAATCCGAAGAAAAACTCTACTCCCTTCTGGGGCGTTTGATGTCGTTGAAGAAAAGGAACAAAAACATCATCTTAGGAGTTGCCGGATGTGTCGCTCAACTCCACCGCTCGAAACTGTTGGCCAAGTTCCCCGGCATTGACCTTATTTTGGGACCTGACAATTACTGGAAGATCCCGGATCTCCTTGCTCTTCATCAGAAAGAAAAAATCATTGCCACTGAATGGAGCAAAGTCTGGCATGACATTCCAAATAGGACCGCCATAAGAAAAAGCAGGGCAAGTGCCTATGTGACCATCATGGAAGGCTGCAACAACTTTTGTTCCTACTGTATCGTCCCTTTCACCCGCGGGAGAGAAAAAAGCCGCCCAATGCCTCAGATTCTCGATGAAATCCGGATGTTGGCCCTCAACGGTTATAAGGAAATCCAGCTTCTCGGACAGAATGTCAATTCTTACCACGATCCCGTTTCCGGTACGGACTTTTCACGGCTTCTTAAAGCCGTAAACAAGATCTCAGAGATTGAATGGTTGCGTTTCGTCACTTCTCATCCGAAAAATTTCAAAGTCGAAACGGCGGCGGCGATGGCGGAATCGCAAAAAGTCTGTCATCAGCTGCATCTGCCTGTACAATCGGGCTCATCTTCTGTACTGAAAAGGATGAACCGGGGCTACACGATAGACCAGTACCTGGAAGTCATCGAAACTCTCCGCAACCTGATGCCGGACATCAGTCTCAGCACAGACATTATTGTCGGCTTTCCAGGGGAGACGGATAAGGAGTTTGAGGAAACACTGTATCTGCTCGAAAATGTCAGGTTCACAAATATATTCTCCTTTCGCTACTCATCCAGACCAAAAACTGCTGCCTCGCAACTTGAAGATGATGTCCCCTTTGAGACCAAAAAAAAGAGATTGATTGCGGTTCAGGCTCTTCAAAAGAAACTTCAGATCGAGATGAACCAATTTTCTGTCGGAAAAAGATACAAGGTGCTTTGTACGGGAAAAAGCAAAAAAAATCCGGGCATTTTTTCCGGCAGGAATGAAGCCTATCAAGTCGTCAATTTCAGCTCGGAAAAAAATCCGGAAGACCGATTCGTTGAGGTCGAGATCACATCATCCGGGCCCTACAGCCTGCGCGGCCATGACCTGAACTGACTTTCTCCCTCTATGAGACCAAGTAATCTCCTTCCGTTTGCCAAATCAGTCTTACAAACCAGCGATTCGGGGATTCATCGTATTGTACGATGATCCCGTTTCCTCAACTGAATTTGCACACACACTGCCGCTAGCTGCACAGGGGGGAATATAGCAGGCAAAATCTACTCGATTAAATCCACATTCGAATAAATTTAAAATTGAATTTGAGGAGTTTTTGTGCTATACAACTTTCAAAACTTTTAAGGAAATAAAATGACACTACTCGAACTGATACCCTACTCATATATCCTTGGTTTGCTGGGACTGCTTTTCGCCATTCTCCTCTATTTCTATGTCAAACGGTATCCCAAAGGAACCGCCCTTATGCAGGAAATTGCGGAAGCGATCCACTCCGGCGCCATGATCTTTTTGAGGAGAGAATACACTTACATCATTGTCTTTGTCGCGATTGTCTTTATCGTTTTGTGGAAGCTCTTTAGTGTCTATACAAGTCTGGCCTTTATAACGGGAGCAGCCTGTTCGATGTTGGCCGGATATATCGGCATGAAGGGATCAACCCGCTCTGCGGTTCGTTCCGCCCAGGGAGCCGTGGATGGCGGAACTTCCCATGCGCTGACAATCGCATTCCAGGGGGGCGCAGTTATGGGTATCGCCGTGGCATCTCTGGGATTGGCCGGACTCGGTTTGTTCTTCTTTTTCTTCGCCAAGAATCCTGAAATCATCAACGGTTTTGCCATGGGGGCCAGCTCTGTCGCTCTATTTGCAAGAGTCGGAGGAGGGATTTACACGAAAAGTGCGGATGTCGGTACCGACTTGGTCGGGAAAGTCGAGGCGGGTATTCCCGAAGACGACCCCCGCAATCCAGGAGTCATCGCCGACAACGTCGGAGATAACGTAGGGGACACAGCGGGCATGGGCGCCGACCTTTTCGAATCCTATGTCGGTTCCGTAATCGCTTCCATCGCTATCGGAGCTACGATGGCACCCAATATCAATTACATGTCGCTGCCCATACTTCTGATTGCCATCGGACTCGTCTGTTCGATTTTCGGAGTCTTCTCCATCAACATCCTCAAGAAGTTCAGCCCGCAATCCGTACTCAGGAATTCGACCTATATCAGCGGCGTCCTTTTCCTGATTGGAGCCTTTTTCGCAGTCAAAATTTTATTGACAGAGCTCAATGTGTTCTGGGCGGTTTTGAGCGGTGTTATTTCAGGGGTTCTGATCGGACTGGAAAGCGAATACTTCACTTCCGGGCCCCCCATCAAGGCACTGGCCAAAACATCGGAAACAGGCAGCGCCCCTACCATCATCACCGGTTTGGCCATCGGATTCCAAAGTACCATTCTTCCCCTCTTCACCATCGCTGGCGCCATATTCATTTCCTACCAGCTGGCCAATCTTTACGGGATTGCCCTCGCAGCCGTCGGCATGCTGGCCACGATCGGCATTGTCATGTCCACTGATTCCTATGGCCCCATCGCCGATAACGCGGGCGGCATAGCGGAGATGGCCAAAATGGGACCCGAAATTCGAAAAATCACTGACAAACTCGACGCTTCGGGAAATACGACAGCCGCCATCGGGAAGGGATTTGCCATCGGCTCAGCGGCCTTAACCGCTCTGGCCCTGTTTTCGGCTTACCAGAAGACGACAGGCCTCGAATTGATCAGCCTGACTCGAGTCCATACTGTCATTGGACTTCTCCTCGGTGCTCTTATGCCCTTTGCCATTTCTTCCTTCACTCTCAATGCAGTGGGCCGGACCGCCAACAAAATGGTTATAGAAATAAGAAGACAGTTCAAAGAGATAGTGGGTTTGATGGAAGGCACAACCAAGCCGGATTCTGATCGCTGCATCGATATCGTTACCCGGGGCGCTTTGGTGGAGATGATCCTGCCGGGATTGGCTGCGGTCATCATGCCGCTTCTCGTCGGTTTTGTTTTGGGAAAAGAGGCGCTAGGTGGTTTTCTGGCCGGAGCGACGGCCACAGGAGTCCTTCTGGGCATATTTATGGCCAATGCCGGTGCCGCCTGGGACAACGCCAAGAAATGGATCGAGGAGGGAAATCTTGGGGGAAAAGGGACGGATTGTCATGCTGCGGCTGTCATCGGAGACACGGTAGGAGACCCTCTCAAAGACACAGCCGGCCCTTCCATGAATATCCTGATAAAGCTCATGGCTGTTGTCAGTCTCGTCTTCGCCCCTCTCATCATGTGATGGCTCGCCTAATTTGCTATTCTTCTCTATTTTGGTTATAATTCACGCTTCTTTGCACTCCTAAAGAGACACAAGATAGGCAGAAAAAATGAAAGTCAAAGTGTGGAATACTATTCTCCAACTCAGCAAAGAACGGGGCGTGGCAACGGCCATTATTGTCGACGCCATCAAAGAGTCCCTGAAAGTCGCCTCCTTGAAGCATTTCACAAATGATGAAGATATCACTGTTTCATTCCAGCCGGAAAAAGGAGAGCTACGTGTTTTTTCCGTAAAAACAGTTGTCCGGACACCCGAGAATTATTCCACTCAAATTTCTCTCGAGGATGCCAAAGAAATTGAGCCGGAAGCCCAACTGGATGAGACAGTCGAAATCGACCTTCCTTCCGAGACATTGGGACGGATCGCGGCCCAGGCTGCCAAGCAGGTTATCGTCCAAAAAGTCCGGGACGCAGAACAGGAAAAAATATATAATAAGTATGCCCCCAGACTGGGTGACATAATCACAGCCGTCATCCGAAGATTTGAATCGAACAAAAATATGATTCTTGAGTTGGACAGAACGGAAATCCTCCTGCCGGACAGGGAAAAACTTCCCTACGAACAGTTCATCAGAGGAGATCGTGTCAAGGCGGTTATCACGCATGTCTACAAAGAGACGAATGGTCCGCAAATCATCGTCTCCAGAATAGACAACAGGTTTCTCTCTAAACTTCTTGAACTTGAAACACCTGAGATAGCCAATGGAAATATTGAGATCAAAAATATTATCCGGCATCCGGGAGAACGAGCCAAAGTGGCTGTCAATACAAGAGAAAAGGATATCGATCCAGTCGGTGCCTGTATAGGCATTAGAGGCACCAGGATTCTCGCTATCAGCAAGGAATTGGACGGAGAAAAAATTGACGTAATCAAATGGTCAGACAATCCCTTTGAGTATGCCAAAGCAGCTTTGAGTCCGGCTAAGGTCAACAGAGTTGTCATTTATAATAATCAAGAAAAAATCCTGCAGGCTCGTGTGTCCAAAGATCAACTTTCGCTAGCCATCGGTAAAAAAGGAATCAATGTCCGGTTGGCTTCTATCCTTGTCGGTTGGAAAATCGAGATACAACAGGAATAATAGAGAAGAAGGAAAAACATGAAAAACGAAGCGAGCAAAAAAACTGATCATCAAGAGCAAAAGAACAGCACAAATGCCACTCAATCCATCCAAATCAGGGAAGGTTTATCCATAAAAGAAGTCTCCGATCAGCTCAAGGTCAAGGCCAAAGATATGCTCACACTGCTCAACAGTGAAGGATTTGCAGTCGGGGTGAATGACCCTCTCAGCAAAACCATCGCTCAATCCCTTTCCGATACCCTGGAGCTCGGCATCAAGATCATTTCCATTGAAGATGAAATGAAGCAGTATATAGAAAGCCACCGAGATGAGATGGAAATCCGCCCTCCGGTTGTGACCATAATGGGGCATGTCGACCACGGCAAAACAACTCTCCTCGATGCCCTTCGTGAATCCAAATTGGTTGAAAAAGAATCCGGAGGAATCACTCAGCACGTCGGAGCCTATATTATCTCCCATAACGATCGTTTCATCACTTTTATAGACACGCCTGGACACGAAGCATTCACTCTGTTGCGGGCAAGGGGTGCACAGGTCACTGATATCGTTATCCTTGTCGTGGCCGCCGATGACGGAGTCATGCCCCAGACAAAAGAGGCCATAAGCCATGCCAAAGCGGCCAATGTGCCATTTCTTGTGGCCATCAATAAAATCGACAAGTCCGGAACCGATGTGGACAAAGTCAAACAACAGCTGTCCAAAGAGGGCCTGTTGGTAGAGGATTGGGGAGGCGATGTCGTCAGTGTGGAAATCTCGGCCAAAGAAAAGACCAACCTCAATGAACTCCTCGATATGCTTCTTCTTCTCAGCGAAGTGACCGAAATCAAAGCCAATTACAAGGTCAGCGCACAGGCCGTCGTTCTTGAAGCCAGGCTGGACGCTCAAAAAGGTGCAATAGCAACGCTCATAATCCAGAATGGAATTCTAAAAAAAGGGGATGCCTTCATTTGCGGGTCCGCTTACGGAAAAGTTAGAGCCCTGCTGGACGAGAAAGGGAAGCCTATTCAGGAGGCTAGACCGTCCATGCCGGTGGAGGTTCTCGGTTTTTCCGAAGTGCCCGAATCAGGAGACATTTTTCAAGTTGTTCCGTCTCTTGAAACTGCAAAAAAAATATCATCTATCCGTCAATCTAAAGAAATACCCTCGGAAAGCATCAAGCCCGAACACATAACACTTGACCAGCTTTTCCAGAAAATCGAAGAAGGTGCCGTTAAAGAATTGCCTCTGATTATTAAGGGTGATGTGCAAGGATCGGTCGAAGTTCTCTCAGACATCCTTTCCAACATGATCAGCGGGGATGTGAAAGTGAAGATTGTGCATGCAACGACTGGTCAAATTACCGAATCCGATGTTCTGCTCGCATCGGCATCCGATGCCATCATTATCGGCTACAATACAAAAGCCAGTCAGAAAATTCTGGACCTTGCCAAAGAGGAAGATGTCGAAATAAGGATATATGATATCATCTATAAATTGACAGAGGATGTAAAGAAAGCTCTCACTGGCCTCCTCGAACCCATTATCGAAGAAAAATACATGGGCAGGGCCGAAATCAGAAGAACATTCCAAATCCCCAGGATCGGCCTCATTGCCGGCTGTTATGTCTTGGACGGAATAATCACACGCAACGCGGAAATAAAAATCATCAGGAACGATGAGGTTATCCATATAGGAAAGATTTCATCGCTGAAACATATTAAGGAGAACGTCAACGAAGTACAAAAGAATTACGAGTGCGGCATTGGTGTCGACAAGTTCAAAGACATCCAAGAGGGTGACATCATTGAGGCATTTACTATTGAAAAACGTGCTCAGACTTGAATTGATTAAACACATGGATTGATGATCGTCGGACTCCTTATCCTGGATATCCATCTCCCCTACTCCCATTCATTGAAAGAGAAACGGAAAAGCCTTCTCAGTATACGAGAACGATTGAAAAAGAAGTACAATGTTGCTTACGCTGAACTCGATTTCCAAGAGAAATGGCAGCGCACTCGTCTAGGATTGGTGACCCTCAACAGCACGAAAGGAATCATCGACAGGACTTTTCAAAAAATCATCCTGGAAATCAGTGATAACATCGATGGTGAAATTCTCAACAAGGATATTCACTACTTATGATACCTGGGGCCGCAATTTTAAAATGAAAGAGAGTCGAAGACAAAAAAAAGTTGCCAGTCTCATCCAGGAAGCGCTGAGTCAAACTGTCACTGAGGTTATTCAGACATCCGTTTCCAGCCTCATCACCATCACTCGTGTCGAGATGACAGCCGATTTGAAGGCGGCCCATGTCTATTTGAGTGTTTTCGACCAAAAGGAAAGTGAACAGATCCTCGAACTTCTGGAAAAGAGGAAAGGCTTTTTAAGAAAATCAGTTGCCTCGAAAACCAAATTGAAGTATAATCCAACGCTAATTTTTTCCTTGGATCCTTTTTCTGACTATGAGGACAACATCGACAGAATTTTAAAACGAATAAAAAATGAAAACCCATCCGATTGAGGCTATAAAAACCAGACTTCAAGAAAGCCGGCGGATCGCCATCACTTCCCACTTGCGGCCGGACGGAGATTCCATCTGCACCAGCCTGGCCCTTTATTACATGGGGAAACAGTTGGGAAAGGATCTGGCAATTTACAACAGGGATGCGACACCTTTTCCTTTCAATCCCCTCCCGGACATACAGGCCATTCAAATTGGGCAAATCCCACCTCACTCTTACGACACAGTCATCCTTCTCGAATGTGCAAATGTCTCCCGTTCCGGTCAGAAAAATATCGATGATACTTTTAAAATAAATATCGATCATCACTTCTCCAATGATTATTATGCCGACATCAACTGGGTCGATCCTGATGCGGCCGCCGTAGCCTGCATGGCCTTTCAGCTTGGAGAACACCTCGGCATCGAATTCACTCCTCAGATCGCCGACCATCTGTACTGCGCGATTGTTTCCGATACGGGTTCCTTCCAATTCTCCAACACAAAAGCACGCTCTTTCGAAGTCTGTTATAAACTCATCAAACATGGAGCCAGTCCTATCAGGATCTCCGAGTTGCTCTTCAATAATAATCTGCCTGAAAAAATCAAGCTTCTCGGGCAAGTCCTTTCAACACTCAACATGAATGAAGAAGGAAACATCGCCACTATAACCATGTTCAAAAAAAATTTGTCAGATCTGAATCTCAAGGAGATCGAAACCGAAGACATCACTACCCTCGCCCGGTCCATAAAGGGAATCCAGATGGTCCTGTTTTTCAAGGAAATGCAAGAGAACACCTTCAGAATCAGCCTGAGATCGAAAGGCATGGCGAATGCGGCCTTAGTGGCTGAATATTTCGGCGGAGGAGGTCATGAGCATGCCTCCGGTTTTACGGCCAAGGGTAAATATGAAGATCTTCTCAAATCAATTCCTGAAGAAGTGAACCGTCTCTTAAAGAAACAAGCGGCCCGCTGAGACCATCGATTATGGATGGCTTGATACTTGTTCATAAACCCGCCCGCATGACATCCCATGATGTGGTAGCCTGGATCAGAAAAACAGTTCGGTTGAAAAAGGTGGGCCACTTCGGAACACTGGATCCCTGGGCAACCGGCCTGTTGGTCATCGCGGTCGGGAAAGCGACTCGCCTTTTTCCACTCTTTCTCCACGCCTATAAAACATACCAGACCCAGATCAAACTAGGTTTGGCCACCGATACATTCGATTTCACGGGGAGCCCCCTTGCTCCTGAAGTCAAGGATTATCCAGACAAAGAAACTGTCATTGGTGCCATGAAGGTCTTCGTAGGTGAAATCCTCCAAGTTCCTCCTCTTTACTCGGCGAAAAAATACCAGGGGAGACCCCTCTATGTTTTGGCAAGAAAAAATCAAAAGATCGAGCCCAAACCATGCAAAGTCTTTGTTCAAATATTTGAAATCAGGAATTATGAACCTCCCCTGCTGGATTGTCTCGTCCGCTGTTCCTCAGGAACCTATATCCGCTCACTGGCCCATGACCTGGGACAAAAGCTCGGCTGTGGAGCTCATCT
Source organism: uncultured bacterium (assembly GCA_965603105.1). GTDB lineage: Bacteria > Acidobacteriota > Aminicenantia > Aminicenantales > Aminicenantaceae > CBFDBS01. The sequence goes on along the minus strand of CBFDBS010000001.1, from coordinate 26,086 downwards.
CATTCAATTGGTGCGGACATCGATCGATCCTTATCGTCTCGAGGAAAGCCTTCACCTCGAGGAAATTCAACAGAAGGCGGATAAAGGAAGCATTCATGACGTTCTCATTCCCATGGAATCTTTGCTGCCTCACCTGCCCAAAGTTGTTTTGACAGAGACCGGCTCCCGGTTGGCCAGAAACGGAAATCCCATCTTCCAAGAACACATCCTTGGCCTGTATGAATTCCCTGAATTGAAGGAATCACGAGGAACTCTTCGGGAGGATCAGTTTAGGCTCTTCTCTTCAGAGGGAAGACTGTTGGCCATCGCCAGACAGGACATCGAGAAAAACAGTCTTCATCCCTTTTTGGTTATTGACTCTGAAAATACAAACAAGTAAAGTAATAGAATCATGGAGAAACGGGAAGTTTTCGCTTCACAATGGGGCATCATATTCGCCGGCCTGGGGATGGCGGTTGGAACAGTCCTTTTTCTATGGATTCTGGCTTTCACGGTCTTTATCCTTTTGAATAAATTCATCACTAAGAAAATGGCATTGGAGAAAAATGTCTCTAGAAACAGTCCTTTTTATGATTTTTGTATTCGGCGTTTGTTTCGGCGGCTTTCTGTATTCCCTCTATAAATCGAGTAAAATTTAAAATTCAGGCTCGAGAGGAAAAAAAGCCCCGCCAAGCAATTCCTCCTTCCTATCAAAATCTGTCTCTGCTGCAGATAATGCAGCCTCTACCCGAAGTCACAATGAATAATTCAGGAAAGACTACAGGGTAGATCAATCCATTTATTTGAATTGTCTCTGCATAATCCTTGAATTTTGTATTGAGGTAGTGTATTTTAGTTAGGAAATGAGATTGAATAAGAATCAGATAGAACACTTGAGCTTCGTAATCATCCGCGATCTGCTCAAACAAGAAAAAATCATCATCGAGGACAAATACAGACAGATCGAAATTCTTGTCGAACTCATTACAGAGGAATTCCAGAGAGAAGACAAGCTGGACCAAGAGGTCAGGGGGATTCTTTCCGAGCACCTGGAAAAAATCAGGAATGAAAATATTGAATACCAAACGATGTTTCGAATGATAAAGAACAAATTGGCTAAAGAAAGGAATATAGTCCTGTGAGCATCCGACTGTCCAGAGAAAAAATCAATTTTCTCTCCCGTCAGATCCTAGACGGATTGTTCGAAAACGACCAGGTCGAATTTCTGGACGAGCCCAATGAAATTCGCCTGACAATAGTCAAAAGTATTGAAGACGAGATGAAGCTTTATGAAACCATCGATAAAAAAGCCACCGATAAAATTGAAACCCAGAAAAAAAGCATCAAAGAAGGAAGTCGGGAATGGGAGATCCTGTACAGAAAGTATGTCAATGAAGAATTCGCCAAACTCGGAAAATTCTTCACCTGATTCCGCCCATTCATCTCCAACTCCTATTGATTTAACGGTACGTGTCCGTTATTCCGAAACCGACCGGATGGGAGTGGCCCATAACAAGAACTATTTTGAGTGGTTTGAAATCGGGAGGACGGAGTTCTTCCGGCGCAAGGGAGTCCCCTACCGAAGCCTAGAAGACAAAGGGTACTTTCTGGTTGTCGTCGAGGCTTTCTGCCGCTACAAGAAATCTCTTCACTATGATGATACCTTCATCGTCCGCGTCCGGTTGCGTGAAATGACTCCAAAAAAGTCAGGTTTTGCCTATCAACTCTTGAGTGAAGACAGATCAATCCTCATAGCGGAGGGATACACAACACATCTGGTTACCAACAGAAACACAGAAGTCTGCAAACTGCCACCGAATCTTTTCAAAAAACTGGAAGGCTGTGTGTCCAAAGACTAACAGGGTTTTTCGCTTTTTTTATTCCTCAGAGCTTCGACTATCGGTTCTTGCCCGCCACGCGATCTAAATATATCCTTTTTCTTTCATGTAATCTCTGAGCGCTTCTTTCCAGTGGGAAAAAGGAGTGATTCCAGCTCGGCCGGCCTTTTGACTGTCCAGAACGGAAAAGGCAGGCCTTCTGGCCAGAGCCCCATAGGTGTCCGAATCGATCGGGATTAGCTCCACTTCCTTTTCAAGCAGCTCGAAGATACTGCGGGCAAAATCGAACCATGTGCACTGTCCTTCATTCGTCATATGGTAGATTCCGAATTGCCTAGAGGAAATGAGTTCCAACACTCTCTGGGCCAGCTCCGAAGTCGAAGTTGGAGTGACAGTCTGATCACAGACGACGCGCACGGATTTGTTTTTTGAAGCCGCCTCGACGATAGCGTCGACAAAATTTCTTCCTTTCCCCCAACATCCCGCCTTTCCGTAGAGACCGCATGTTCTTATTAAAATAAATTGATTCGAAACGTTGCGGACCAAGATTTCCCCAGCCAGCTTGGAGAGGCCATAGACGCTGACAGGATGAGGAGAATTCTGTTCTGTATAAGGAGTTCTCTTTTCGCCGTTGAAAACGTAATCGGTACTGAAATGAACAAAAACAGCTCCCAGTTTCTGGCAGACTTGAGCCAGGTCTCGTACGGCTATCGTATTGACCTTGAAAGCCTCAAGCGGAGAAGTTTCACATTCGTCTACCCGGTTAAAAGCAGCCGTATTGATGACAACGGTCGGACTCAGCCGGCTAAACGTATCTTCGATCTGCTCTGTCTTGGTAACGTCAAATTCAGGGTAATAGAGGGCAGTGGTTTGCTTTTTATCGAGTCTTTCAAACAGATCAGAACCCAACTGACCGTCGGCACCGATGAGAACAACTTTCATCCTCTCTCCCCAGGGCATATTTAAATTTTATTGTGCAGAAAAAAAAAGGCCAGGGACACATCCCTGGCCTTCAGGACACTCAAGTTTTAACTTTAGTCTTAAAACAGATATCTGAAACCCAGCATGAGCTTGTGATTTTTGCCAAAAGAGACGTCTTCACCGACCGGTCCCCGGCCTTCAAAGAAGATGGCTCCCTTCGATGTGATAGTGTTGAACACCTCGACACCAACATTGGCGATCAAATCGAAATCCGCTTTTCTGGTTTCTTTGACTTTGGTCGTGAAACCGACACCGGCTCCGAAGAAAGCTGGTCCGGCATGCACATTCAACAGGGCTTTGGCCATAAAAAAGGACTTCCAAGGTTCTCCCTTGAGAGCCAAAGCTCCTCCTCCCGATATCACAAAATCCAGCACATCGGGAATGATAAAACAGCACAATCCTACATCCGCACCAACATATGGACCATGACTTCCTCTGGCCAGCAGTAGCCCTCCTTCAGCAAAAAAGAAACAGTTTTTCTGTGTCACTTCCACATCCAGCTTGCAAGGGAGTGACATGGCTCCAAAATCATCGGTAACGACTGCCGTAATCGTGTAGATTCCTGGCTTATCGAATATTTTCTCCCAGGAGAAAGGTTTTTCGGAATCCATATAGGTGTCGATAACATTTCCGTCTGGACCAGTTATTTCGAAATCCGATCTGACGACTTCACCGTCCTGATCGGTTGAATTGGAAGCATCGAAAGTGATGGGTTTTCCGACATAATTATCACAGGTCAGGCAGCTTGACCAGATATTGCACGCCGGAGGAAAATTGATATAAGTTTTCGCTTCACAGGGATTGGTCGAGGCCTTCCCCTCCATATTCAGGGCCGAGGCTTTGAAGACGTATTCTCCGGAAAGGGCGAATTTCGTCTGCCACTGGGGGGATTGTGGAGTGAGAGTCTGTGTGGCAACTTTAGATCCCGAGGAATCGAAAACATCTACGGTCATGGATTTGGCATTCTGGGAACCGCTCATGTCGACATTGATAGGATCGTTGATATTGGCTTTGACCGGAGTGACCGTGATTGAACAGACAGCATCAGGGATCACTTCTTCAATTTTAATCAAGGAGATGTTGCCGCAGGGTTTGGGCATGACAAACTCGTAATTCTTGTAGTCTTTACGTACGGTGAAAGAATAAACCGGAAGAGGGGCTTCTCCCGCCCACTCCAGGTCTTCGACGACTTTGATTTTCCCCTGGGAACGGAAGAGCATCCACATGAACTTGTCTCCGATCGCCATTTCTTTTTCGGTGAATGTTTCCGATTTGATTTGATCGATAAAAGGAAGATACAGATCTCCGTAACCTGCCGTATCAAATCCATACTTGATATCGCCGGCATACGTTTCCAAAAGTGTTTTCATGACTTCCGAGGTGGGAACTTCGCCTTTGATCCGGACGAGTGTGTACCGTCCGATCTCTTTGAGCTGTTTGGTTTGCCCAAATGAATCCAGAGAAAACAGCATCAAAATTCCAATGATAGAAAAGAGTAAAATTTTGTTTTTCATTCCGCCTCCTCAAGTTGTGGAAATGTTAAAAATGAGGACCTTACATATAAATTAATTATATTACTCAAATGAATTTGTCAAGGGAAATCGGATACATCTCCAAAAGGTTCAATCCTTTGTTTCTCCAATGAATTTATGGATGATCCGGTGGATGAGACCCGAATCTTTAGGAATCGAGTTCAAACCCGCTTTATAATGAATACTGTTTTGGTCTCCCTTGTTTATGCTTTTCCGGATATATTCGAGGGCTTCATTCCCATTCATTTCAGGATGATACTGAAGCCCCCAAACAGAATGCCCTTTCCACTGAAATGCCTGGATTGCACAATGTTCCGTTCGAGAAAAAACTTCGAATTCCCGTCCCAGATTGGCCACCTCATCGAAGTGAGATGAAAAAGCGAAAAAGATTCTTTTTTTACCTAGGAATTCATTGTCTTGGATTATTTCGATGGGAATCCATCCTATTTCGGGTGAAGCGCATTTCCTCACATGGTGAGAACCGGCCAGAGCTATGGCCAGGACCTGATGGCCGTAGCAGCTTCCCAAAACGGAAAGGCCTCTATTGACAGCTTCCTTCACAAGTTGTATCTCTTCTTCCACCCAAGAATCCCTGTTGAGGATCGAAGCCTCGGAGCCCGTAATGATCACATGCGAAAAACCATCGCTCCAATCCGGGAACTCTCCTTCCATAGGCCTGAAAGCCAGCCACGGAATATCCAGATATTTACGCCAATGCCTGACTGGGTCGTACACACGCGTATCAATAGCATTATCGATGATGGCCACTCTATGATTATTTGTTGGCATTTTCCTTTCCCAATCGAAGCGTCCATTATACAGGGCAGAGGTCTGAAGCGCAAATGGACCGGTGGCATTCTCTTTTTGTTTTTGAGTTCATATCTGGTATAATTCTCTTTCTAAAGGAGAGAGCAAGTGCATAACGTTAAGAAAGAAAACGAACTCGAAGTCATTACACCGAATGAGCCGGGCATTTTGGGCCGTGTCCTGGGAACCCTGGCCAAGACCGGCGTCAATTTAAAAGCATTGAAGGCGTATTCAGAAAAACACAGAGGCGTCTTTCACGTTGTAACTTCGAACAATAAAAAAGCCGAAAAATGCCTGAAAGCTCTCGGATACGAAGTCAAATCCAATTCTGTTGTGACCGTCCTTATTGACGACCATATCGGTGCCGGAGCTGAAATTGGTTTTTTGCTGGGGAACGCTGTGGTTGACATCGACTACTGCTATGGATCATCGGCAGAAATGGGGAAGGCCCTGTTGGTGATCAGGACCAACAACAGCCAGAAAACCTACGACACCCTCAAATAATTTTTTCCGACTCCAATCGCTCAGTCCAGAAGAACCGGATCTTCCCCAAAGCATATTGAGAAGAAGAAATCCAGTTCAACTCGATGAAGGAAAAAAAAAGCAAATCTATCCGATCAGCGCCCTCCGGAAATTTATCGCCAGGGCCTTTTCCTGAAGTGTTTCCCACTCTATTTCCCTCGCCGACGGCCAAGACCAAAGCGGCCTTCCAGTCTTTCCTCGAATGGAATAAAGCTCTAAACACAGAATCCGGGCCAAGAATTGTTTTTTTCTCGTCCGACCAAATCAGCGACCCATCGGCACTTGTCCTCCCCTTCCTCATTGCTTCCGCAGGAGTCAAGGCACCGACAGTCCTGATCCCTCCGCTGCATTTTTGGGACCGATTGAGCCGATTGACAGGCATGAATCTGAAGCTGTCTTCCCGTGAATTCTCTAGTTTGCTGGATCTTAGACAAGCGGCAATTTGTCTCCCCGCCAGGGAAATGGAAAATCTCGAGTGGAGGAAGACCAAGATAACTACAGACTTTTTCCACTCCTATCTTCAAACGGTTTTTTTCATACTGTGTCAATCTTCTCCACACCACGCCGTGTTCGATATCAAGATAGGCAGGGAGAAATATTTACAAACGATGGAACAGGGATTTGAACTTGCAGGCAGACTCCAAAAACTTTGCGCACATTTGCACATCAAATCGGCATCGATCCTCAGCGACTTCCATCAACCGGCAGGGCGATCTCTGGGAGAATTTCTCAATCTAAGGGAGGGACTGACTCTGTTAAACGGCTCCGGTCCGTACGACCTTCTCAAACTGGTCCTCGAGTTGGGAACTGCAGGATTAAAGATGATCTCCCCTCAAACTCATCCAACCGAAATCAAAACTTTTTTGAAAAATCTACTCATTTCAGGAAAAGCCAAGGAAAAAGCCCAGGAAATTATTGTTCAACAGGGCGGCACCACTGAGCTTTTCGACAACCTCTCTTCTGAATTCGGAAATCTCTGGCGAACATCGATTGCCTCTCCACAATCCGGGTATGTCCAAGGAATATTCTGGACAAAAGCGCTTACCCTGCAGCGGAAGTTGGAGGAACAACATCCGGACAGCGGCATTGTCTTTTTTAAAAAAACAGGCGATTTTGTGGCCTTAGAGGAAAGCCTGGGAGAGGTCTATCTCCCCGGCAAGAAAATAGGGGAAGATCTGGAAAACATCTTCCTGGATATCTTCTCGATTTCCAAAAAACCTGCGGCTTACCGTCCTCTGATTTTAGGTCGTCTTTAAGTCAGCACAAATGAGGAAAGGACCGATTCTCTTCCATTTTGTGTGTGTCAATAATACTGAATGGATGAAACGACCATTGAAGATTCAGCCTGGCCGAGTCGCTTTTTGAGGGCTTCCGTTTGTCAAAGGACAGCGAGCATGTATTGAGCCTGCAAAAGTGAAGGGAAGTGGCTTTTTCAACACAAATTGAAGCTTCAATAGAAGAATAGACATGTGAGTCATCGGGAGCTGCCGAGAAAAGAAACTCAGGCCATGGCGTATAGAATCTGAAGGGAGCAAGGCCATTCCAGCATATTGCCTACACACAATGGAAGCGAACCATAAATCAATCCTTAAGGGGCTCTTCTTCCTCGAACATGTATCTCTTCAGCAGGAGATAAAAGTGCGCACGCACCTTTTCGATAAAGACTTCGGCGTGGAAAATTTGACCTCTTTCCCTGGCATTGAAACCCATTTCCTCGATGAGTTCGGGATGGCGGATGACATCTAAGGTTGCAGCCAACATTTCCCCTTCGTTTCTGAAGAGAAAACCTGTCTTCCCCTCTTCCACAATTTCCGGCTGGCCGCCTCCTCGAAAAACGATGGGCAGGCAGGCATTCTGCATGGCCTCGACTATGTTCATCCCAAAATGCTCCACCTTGGCGGGATCTTTTTGATTCAACCCGCAAAAATGCCAGAATATTTTCCCCTGCTGATAGATCTTCCTGAGCTCTTCCTCGGGGACATTGACTTTCAATTCAATCCTCTCATCCGGATTTCTGGAAAGGAATTCACACACTTTTTCGAGGTAGGGATTCCCCGGAACACTCCCTCCGGCCAGGACGAGCTTCCATCCCTTCATCTCTTCCGGGTGATTCTCACAGAGAGTCTTGAAGGCCTTGATCATCTGCATCTGCTGTTTGTTTCCTCCCGGATCGAACCGCGATACGGATAAAATTATGGGTTCTTTCTTGACGGCTTCCACCGGGCTCCCCATATCGACAGGAGGATAGATGTGAATATTCGGTGTCAGTCCCCACTTGATTTTGATCCATTCGGCTGTGTATTGACTGTTATAGACGATCTCGGTGTATTCAGGGACATGAAAAAAACGGGACCTGTCTCTTTCCGGAAAATGACAGACGAGCACCGAAACATTGGAAAGCGGGTAAACCATTTCCAGCATGGAATTATTGATGAAAAAGTCATAATCTCCGCTCATTCGGCTGATGATATGGAATGGATTATCCCCTTTGAAGTTCACTTCGGCCGGATCGATCAATTCCATCTCTCTTCTCCGGCTTTCGAAAAAGGGAATGGGGACAATTTCCAGCCAACAATGTGAAAGATCCAGTTTGTACCACTGCTGCAGATGTTCAAGGGTCACAGCCTTGTTTGAGATCAATGTGATATCGAATGTTTCCTGAAGAGCCTGAGCCATCGTATTTCCATACTTCTGGGCCCCGCCTATAAAATGAAGGCAATGATCGTAAAGGGCAAGGGTTGGCCTCCGGTAGCCTAAAGCGACTTCTAAGCGGTTGACAATATTGAAGGCCGCCTGTATTCCCTTTGCGGCAGCGATTTTCTTGATCCACAGAGGAAAGTTCTCGGAAAAAGCAACTTTCTGTTTGGTGAGTCGAAAAAGACACCGAGATAGAAGGTCGTGACCGACTTCTTCATCGGAGAGCAGTTTAGAGAGAAGTTTCGGAAATTTATCCGGATTTGTCTCGATGGTTTCCAGCACATGGGAAGGATTCATCATCTTATCTTTTTTCAACCTTGTCTTTGGATTTTGAGAGATTGTAACATGTCTCAGCCAAATCTATCTGATTCTCGAGGAGATCTTTGATCTGTCCTTCGGCGGCATTCAAGCGGTCTTTTATTTTCTGAAGACTCAGGATCGCCGCCAGAAGAATTGGGATGAGCTCTCTGTTGAACTGGTCCTGCCGGTCAAGAACCATCCGGGCGTAGGGATGAGTTATCTTCATCAGCGTTTTCTTGACGAGGATGATCAGCCAGCCAATCCCTTTCCGTGGAGAAGAAATATCCGGAAAAGACAGGCAGTCTTTCTTTTCTTCCAAGGATGTGAACCTCTGGAAAAGTTCCTGTTCGAGTTCATCGAAGCTATATTCCCAGAGACCGGCATCTCTCTCGATTTTCTTTTTGACAAGTGACTCGATATCGGCCGCTCTCTCTTTTTCCTTGCCGAGCGTCTCTTTGATTTGGGCGATCATCACCCGGAAAATATCTTGATTGGGCATCTCTTTTGATTTCTCCTCATTTTATGACTTATTCGATCCTTCCGAACGGATAAAGGAAACATATTCTGAGGCACACCGCTCGATGCTGCAATCATTTCCGACATACCTGCCTGCTTCCTCACCCAAAGAGCGGCGGAAATTTTCATCTTCAATGAGAGCGAAGACGAAACGTTTGATGGCCTCCTTTTCATCGATATCGGGATCGATCTTCAATACACTGTAATCTGGGAATTCGGCGTAAGAACCGAAATTAGTGACCAATACAGGTTTACCATAGCCCATCATCCTCAACAGCGTGCCCGAGCTTTCGCCCATGGTCGGGTATCTGAGATTGATGCAGATGTCCGATGCACAGATCAAAGCCTCTAGCTCCTCAAGGGGAAGGTACCCCTTGACGATCACCTTCAGTTTTTTCTCTCCCAGATAGTTTCTGAGAAGTCCGCCCCTGTCACCGCCGGCAATGGCATAGGAGACGCGGGAATGATCCATTTCTTCGAGAGCGGAAAGGATGACTCCCAATCGTTTGTTTTTATTGATAAAACCGGTCGAGGTGATCAAAATATCCTGCGGTCCAAGATCCATCTTCGCCCTCAGCTGCTGACGATCGAAGGATTTGATCTCGTGCCCATGATGGTTGATCTTTGTTACAGGTTTTTGAATCCGTTCCTTGATCTTGTCCTTCACGAAATCCGAGTGGACGATAACGGCTTTAGCCGCTTCAAGCACTTCCTCGTTCAAGGGATAGTCGAATGCCGCGGTCCTTTCCCAAATAGGGAATTCCGTGCGCCGGATGAGATTTTCTGCGATTTCTTCTCCCCTCTCCCGGTAGTATTTTTTCTGGATCCGCAGGTAAGCATCGAAATCCCTGTCGGCATCGTACTTTTCGGCATAGAATCCCTGCAAAACAAAATCATGGAGGACGACGATCCCCGGATGCTTTTTTAGAGCATTATAGATATAGCCGTGCGCTTGATAGTTGTTCCCCATGTGGTAGAGGATCTCATCATAGCCTGAAGGATCGAAAGATTCAGAATAATAGGGAACAATTTTGAATTGAGCCCGGATTTTCTCGTTTTGAGGTTTATAGCCCTGATCGATCAGCAGATCGATGTCCACGTGCTTTTTCATCTCGAAGAGCATTTCTTCCGTGTAGTCTGAAATTCCCGTTTTGACCGGATTGAGCGGGCTGAACAGAGCAATTTTCATTCTTTTCATCCGGAAAGCAAGGTTTGAATGACAAAATCCCAGTTGATGCCCTTGACTTTCTGGTGGCCGTTTAAACCAAATCTCCTGCACTTCTCCTTGTCGGCGACAAGCTCCTCGATTTTTTCTCCAATCCCTTTCTCTTCAAGCGAATCGAGAACTATCCCGTTCAGTTGATCCTCGACAAACTCCAGCGATCCTCCGGAGTCGAAACCGGTTATAACCGGTTTTTGAGACAGAAAAGCCTCGAGAGTGATGTAGCCGTAGTCTTCATCCAAAGGTGCAAAAAAGACAGCTGAGCAGTTGGCATACAGTTCTAAAAGTTTCTCATCCGGCACGAATCCCAGGAATTCCACTCTGTCCGACACTCCGCAATCACGGGCTAAAACCTTGAGACTTTCGGATTCGGGTCCGCTGCCGGCGATTTTGCATTCGATTTTAGAGTCACAGAATCTGAGCGATCTGATCAAAAGATCCACCCTCTTGAGAGAGTCCAGTCTGCCAACAGAGAGGATAGAGCCGTCAAAACCGGCTGCATAATAGCGGCCGTTCAAACGGGGAGGATGGTACAATGGAGTCGCCTCGATGCCGTTGTATTTTTTTAAACGTTTGGCCGTATTTTTTGAATTGGTGTATATTTTCTTGTAGGTTTTGAGGGTTCGTGTGTCCATTTCGATCAGTCGATCCCTCAGCTCCAAATCCTCAGGCCGGGAGCTGTCGAATCCGGAGTAGGGCGTTTCAAAAAGGTCATACATCTGCCTGTACTGATGAATAAGCCAGAGGACTTTATTCCTGTGCTGGGCAAAGTAGGAAGGAAACTTGGTGGTGATGACCAGGTCTATTTTTTTTCCGTTAGACTCGCTCAAATCGAGTTTTTTCCAGATTTCGATACTGTTCAACAGCTGTTCAAGGGGATACCATTTATAGGGGATGTTGATAAGATCGACCTCAAAACGCCTGGCTTTCAATTCCTCGACAAGACACTTAACATGCGCTTCCGCCCCTCCCGAGAAAAAGGGGACTTGAGCGGCACAGACCGCGATAGTCTTGATGTCCTCGCTGTTCATGAATCGCCGCAGATTATTCCTGATCTGCTGGTTGAGAGTCTTGACTTTGGAAATCATTCTCCTTCCCGTCATCACTCTTCTCAAGAGCCGACACTTCCTTTTTCAGCCTCCTGACTTCCTCCAGCAGCCTGAGATTGATCTCCTTTTGGTTGTCAAATAGAGGTTCCAAGATGAATTCGATTTCCATCATCAGTTTTCTTCTCAGGGCTTCGATGAGTTTTCCCAGAAACCATTTTCTATCGGATTTGTGATGTTGGAATTTCCTTTCAGAAATTTTATCCTTAATGATGGCGAATTGATCTTCAGCCAATTCCTTTTTGACGGCCTCTATCTTCTCCAATATCTCTTTACGTTCCATCTCTTGGTTTCGACTTTCTGCAGTCAACCGATCTTCCAATCAGGTCTTTAATTTGTTTGGAATTATAACTGGCCGCCGCCTCGGCTGTCAAACTCTAAAAGATCGTGGCTTTGAGAGGAAGCGATTAAGAAAACTTGAGAAGGTTTGAAAGGAGAAAAACAATCTTTTTAAAACTTTTTTATTTGGGTTAGAAAAATCGTTTTGACTGTGGTAGACTGCCATATATTTTACGATGAGAGAGGGTGAAAAAATGGAAGAATTCCAATCCTATGTGCCCGAACAAACATCATACAAAGACATCACACTGAAGGCTGTAATCCTGGGAGCCGTCTTCGGTGTCATTTTCGGCTCGGCCAATGCCTATTTAGGGCTGAGGGTGGGACTGACCATATCGACGGCCATTCCCCTGGCGGTCATCTCAGTGGCCGCATTAAAACTTCTAACACCTATTCTAGGGAAAAGCACAATTCTGGATGCCAATATCTCTCAGACCACAGGCTCGGCCAGTTCATCGCTAGCTTCGGGAATCATCTTCACCATTCCTGCCCTTTTCCTCTGGGGGTTCAATCCGGGGATATTCAAAATCGGAACTTTAGCCCTTTGCGGGGGAACCCTGGGCATTCTGTTCATGATCCCTCTAAGGCGGTTTTTAATCGTCCAAGAGCACGCAACTCTCCCCTATCCGGAAGGCACGGCCGCCGCCGCAGTTCTTGTTGCGGCCGATGAAGGAGGCGCCAAAGCCAGAAATGTCTTCATCGGCATGGGTATCGGGTCTGTCCTAGCCCTTCTCATCAACTTCGTCAAACTCTGGCCGGAAAAGATCTATCTCAGCCTTCCTGTCCTCAAAAAGGCCAAGTTGGGGATGGAACCGACGCCGGCCCTTCTGGGAGTTGGTTTTATTCTCGGCCCGCGTATCGCGGGCATTATGGTCGCCGGAGGTCTTTTGAGCTGGATCGGCGTCATTCCTCTGATCGCCTATTTCGGAGAGAATTTGAATCTTCCACTGTTTCCGGAAGTCGATCTCCCCATCGCTCAAATGACCGCCCAGGAGATCTGGTACAAGTATGTCCGGCTCATCGGTGCGGGAGCCGTGGCCGTTGGTGGAATTATTAGTGTCATCAAATCCCTGCCGACCATGTACAATTCTCTGAAAGTGGGATTCCAGCAGCTATCGACAAAGAAGAACGATGCTTCCCGAAGCACGACGGAACGCAGACAAACAGACCTTCCCTTTTTAACGATTATCATCGGAGTCCTCATCGTCCTGGCCATTCTCGTTTTTTCCTCGGGACTCCTGGGTATGGACACGTCTCTCATCATCCGCTTGATTGCCTCGGTGTGCATTATCTTTTTCACCTTTATCTTCGTCACCGTTTCCTCCCGGATCGTCGGGCTAGTGGGCGTGACCTCCAATCCGACCTCAGGCATGACAATCGTCAGCCTCTTAGGAATAAGCATCCTCTTCCTCGCCTTAGGATGGACAGACACCATCGGAATGGCCACGGCTCTGACCTGCGGAACGGTCGTGGCCGTCGGGGCATCGATCGCCGGGGATATCTCCCAGGATCTCAAAGCCGGCTACATCATCGGAGCCACCCCTAAAAGACAGCAGACGACCGAACTCGTCGGCGTAATCACCTCCGCTTTCGGTATCGCCGCTGCAGTCTGGCTGCTCGGTGCCGCTTTCCAGTTCGGCAGCGAGATTATCCCCGCCCCCCAAGCCACGTTGATGAAAACGGTTATCGAGGGCGTTCTAGGAGGAAATCTTCCCTGGGGGCTGGTCCTGGTCGGCGGAATTTTCGCCATCGTCGCTGAGCTGCTTGGAGTGCCCTCCCTTCCTTTTGCCGTGGGCATCTATCTTCCGCTGTCGACGATGACTCCTGTTTACGTCGGAGGACTCATCCGCTATTTCGTCGAAAAGCGGGCTGGAAAAGACGAAGAGCGAAAGAAGCAAACAAAAGAAAAAGGCATTCTGTTGGGGTCCGGTTTCATTGCCGGAGAAGGATTAGCAATGGTCGTGGTGGCCGCCTATGCCTATATCACCAAGGCCAAGCCCGAAGGATTCGGCGTCCATCTGGGAGATTTTGCCGCCCTGGCCGCCTTCGCTCTGCTGGCGGGCTTTCTGATTTTCAGGACAAGGAAATAATCCAGTCACCTTGGAGGTAATATGAACACACTCATCATTGCCGCCATCCTTCTCCTCTGGCTGTTCTTGGGTTACAAGATCTACGGCAATTTCCTTGAAAAAAAGGTCATCAAGGCCGATAAATCAAGAACAACTCCCGCTCGGGAAATCAACGACGGCATCGATTAGTCCCCGGCCAAAAAAACACTTCTCTTCGGGCATCATTTCTCTTCGATCGCAGGTGCGGGCCCCATCTTGGGACCCTTGCTGGGAGTCCTCTACTTCGGCTGGTTGGGAGCACTGCTGTGGGTGGCGATAGGAAGTGTTTTTTTAGGAGCCGTCCACGATTATACATCGTTGATGACTTCCGTTCAGAACAGAGGGCGGTCTCTTGCCGATATCTCGGAAAAGACACTCGGCATCAGAACCAAGATCATCTTTTCTGTCTTTATTTGGTTCGCTCTGGCTCTCGTCATCGCAGTATTTGCCGTCGTCGCCTCCCAAACACTCGTCTCACAGCCCGAGATCGTCATCCCGACTTTCGGTTTAGTTTTTATCGCCATGCTTTTCGGTTGGCTTATCTACAAGAAGGGCGTCAATATCCCTGTGGCCACAATCATCTCTCTTCTCGTCCTTTTCATCCTGATCTACATCGGAAGTCAAATCCCGGTTGAACTTCCGGCCAAATTCATGGGCCTTTCCAGCCAGACCTTCTGGTTTTTTGTCCTCATCATCTACAGCTTTTTCGCCTCCAGCCTGCCTGTCTGGTTCCTTCTCCAACCCCGGGATTACATCAGCACCTGGATCCTTTTTCTCGGCCTCGGTTTGGGGTATCTGGGACTGATCGTCTCGGTCCCCAAAGTGAATGCTCCGGCTTTTGTTTCCTTTTCCAGCCAGGGAGGGCCGTTGTGGCCGATGCTCTTTGTTATTATCGCCTGCGGGGCCATCTCAGGCTTCCACTCCATCGTGGCCGGAGGAACGACAGCCAAGCAGCTTCCGGATGAACCTTCGGGCAAACTGATCGGCTTCGGCGGCATGGTGACCGAAGCTGCGCTGGCCGGGTTGGTCATATTCATCGCCGCCAGTGCTCTTATCTGGGATCCGTCGGCCGTTGAGAGCGCCTTCGGCTTTCAATATCTGATGACGACGGTGGGTGATCCCATCATGACTTTTGCCACAGGCTATGGGAAATTGTTATCCTCTCTCCCTGCGCTCACTCTGGCGATGGGGTCTTTTTTCGGGATGGTCATGCTCAACGCCTTTGTGCTCACCACTCTCGATACGGGAACTCGACTGGGCCGCTTTATCTTCTCAGAGCTCCTGGGAAAGCGAACAGCGGTTTTCAGAAACCGGTGGCTGGCTTCGGCCATCATTCTCATCTTCGCCTCTCTTTTGGGAGCGACCGAAGGCTACAAGGCGATATGGCCCGTTTTTGGAGCCTCGAACCAGCTGGTTGCCGCTCTAGCCTTAATTGTTGTCTCTTCCTATTTGGTCAGCATCAAGAGGCCGAAGAAATTCACCATCTACCCGGCCATTTTCATGCTGCTGACAACTCTGGCCGCGCTCGGCTATCAAGGCGTCAAATTTTTCGGGAACAACCAGGTTCTCCTGGGAACAGTCAGTATCGTCCTCATTCTACTGGCCCTGGTTATCGCTTATGACGCCCGCTTCGTCCTGCTGCATTTCAAAAAAAGCAATTCATAAAGTGCGGGAGCACCGAAAAAGTTTTCTATCTGGAACTCAGACGGATGTAACTTTGAATACGACCCCCTTTGGATCGGGGCAGCAGAGGATCTCGGTATCAGATACCCAGTCATCATGGGGAAGTTCATCCTCGCGCTGCTTGGTGGACAGAAAAGGGAAAAGGCTGTTCAAGGCATAAACACAGACTCTTTTTCCATCGGGAATTTCGATCGTGCCCTCTCCTCGGATGAAAAAAAAGTCCCCCACTCTGTGCTTGGCGCCGCACCGCTCTTTGACCTCATTGACTTCGATTTTCAGTTCTCTCATGATCCCTCCTTTTTTTTACTATAAAGAGGAGATTAAAAAAAATCAATCAACAGTTTGACAAAATCCAGCGTATTAGCTTAAAATGACTTTTTTAGGCAGATAGAGAGGAGGAATATATGAGTGCAAATGCAGAACCCAATGTCGTTCCTTTATGCGATATCCTGTTAGTTCTACTCATTATCTTTATGGTCATCACTCCCATGTCCCAAAAGGGAATGGACGTCAAGCTCCCCGAGACATCAGCCGAATCCGGTGCCACTCCTATCGGTCTCGTTGTCATGACACTGATGCATGATTTGACTGTTGACATCAACAAAACAATCTATCCTTTCGACCAAGTGGAAGATGAACTCAGACGTATCTATTCTGCTCGTCAGGACAAAACCATCTTCATCAGAGCCTACGCCAATGTCCCTTTTTATAAAGTCATCGAGCTCATTGACATCGCCAAAGGTGCAGGAGTCGACACAACCGGATTGATCCCTGAATATATCGAAGTGGAGGGGATTTAGACCTTTTCCCTGCGCTTCTTCCTAACAGCAGAAGAGTATCGTTTCCCTTTTTTAATTTAAAACCTCTCCCCTCTCCGGCTATCAAAATGGACTATTTCTAACCTTAGACGGGGGCTGGAAGCGAATCTATAAGCAACTCAGGGGGGGAAAACGATTGCCTATTGTTCTTGGTTCTTTTATAAGTTGAGAAAGAAGATTGAGGACTCGATCACTGTTTTATGGGACCGATGATCTCCCGGGCTATGATCATCCGCTGGATTTCGTTCGTCCCTTCGTATATCTGCAGCAGTTTGGCATCGCGCATCAGCTTCTCCATGGGGTAATCCTTCATGTAGCCGTAGCCGCCCAAAATCTGGAGAGCTTCAGAGGTCACCTTCATGGCCACATCGGAACCGAAGAATTTGGCCATAGCTGATTCTTTCCCGGCCGGCAGACCTTCATCGAGACGCCAGGCAGCATTCCAGACAAGAAAGCGGGCAGCATTGATCTCGGCCGCCATCTGGGCAATCTTGAAACCTGTATTCTGGAAGAGAGCGATGGGTTTGCCAAACTGGACTCGGGTCCGGGCATAATCAACAGCATATTCGAGGGCAGCCCTGGCCACACCCACGCCTGCAATACCAACCGGTGCTCTCGTTTTATCGAGCGTCTTCATGGCGATGATAAAGCCCATGCCCTCTTTAGCCAGCAGGTTCTCCTCAGGGATCTTGACATCTTCAAAATAGAGTTCAACCGTGTTCGAGGCGCGGTGGCCCATCTTGTCCTCTTCTTTGCCAATGATGATACCAGGTGTCTCCCGGGGAACGACAAAAGCACTGATCCCGCGGACTCCTTTCCCCGGTTCAGAATTGGCAAAAACCACGTACATGCTGGCTATTCCTCCATTGGAGATGAAACATTTCGATCCGTTGATCACATAATCGGATCCGACCTTGACAGCTTTTGTTTTCTGAGCACTCGCATCCGACCCCGCTTCTCTTTCTGTGAGACAAAAGGATGCAAAAGACATCTTTTCAGTTTGAGGTGTCAGGAATTTCCTCTTCTGTTCATCGGTACCGAAGAGATTGATAGGTGTATAGGCCAGGGCGTTGACCATCATGGTTGTGTACAATCCGGCGCACCCCGCGGCCAGCTCCTCGCTCATAATGACGATATCCAGGTCGCTCAATCCTCCTCCGCCATATTTCTCTTCGATATTGCAGGTTAGAAATCCAGCTTCAAAGGCCTTTTGCATCACATCCTCGGAGAACTCGTCCCCTTTATCATATTTTGCGGCATTGGGTTTCATCTCTTTTTCGGCGAACTCTCTAGCCATCGCCTGGAGGGCTTTTTGTTCCTCGGACAAACTGAAATCAATCACTCTCTCCTCCTAAATTCAATGTCTAATTGTTTGATAATATTACGGACACATGTCTAGGTCAAGCTCTTATTCCCTTTAAAAAATCTGGCTCCCTTTAAAGTGAAGGATTGAATTCATTTCCCCCCGGCCATGATAAGGACCTTTTGAATGGGTGCTCAGGGCGGAGGAGGCCCTTAAAGAGGCTTTGAAATGACTAATCTTGCGGCTCCGAAAACCGCTTGAACTCTAGACATATTGTAGACCGGGTTTTTCATCCCGAAGACATCCTCTACGACTTTCTGGGGCCGAATGGGCTTTTTGGGATCGTAGAGGATATGGAGGAAAAACCGATTGCGCTCGTTTTCAAAAACCAGTTTGACCGGATCCATTTTCAGCAAGGCACTGGCTCTCTCCAACAGCTTGGTGACAAGCTGTTGTTTTGAATTTTCATCAAGACCGCCCCCTTTTCCCAGTAAAGAATGTGCCAATTCTGCCCAATCTGCCGGCTCAAGCTGTAAAGAATAGCTGAAAGATTCGATGTCCTGGTTCAGCTTTCTGCGTGAACTGTCCAGTTGCTCCAATTTGTGGAAGAGGATTCCATCGGGAAAAACATCTTCGAGAGATAACAAGAATTCATTTTCAGTGAACAGATGGGGGGACTTGAACTCCACAATTTCGTCCTCCCCTTCCATGCCCAAAGGAAGTGCGGGAAGATAGGAGAGAACCATCATGGGGTGAAATCCCTCAGAAAATTGAACGGGAATTCTCCCTCTTCGGAATCCTCTTTGGATAATGCCGTTTATATCGTTATGAGAGAGATACCGGGCTTCTCCCCGTTTTGAATAATGGGCGCGGTAGCGGACCGGGGCTTCCGCCCTCTGCCCGATTTTTGAGCTTGGCCTAGGGTGAACGGAGATCTCACTTGAAAATTCCTTTTCGTAAAGAGGCCAGAGAGTGCATCCCTGGCATTGTCGGCAATCCCTGTCCAGACAGGAGGCCGTTGTTTTCTCCTCCAGTGCCTTCTCCATTTCACTCCTCAAGTGGCTTGTTTTGATTCCCACATCAAGATGGCTCCAGGGTAAAACGGTGTCTTCGGGGATTTCAGACAGATAGGCTGCGGGATCGATATTTTCAGCCTTGAAAGCTTTTTCCCAGATGTCGATGTCGAATGAATCACTCCAGTTATCGAAGCGGGCTCCCTGCTTCCATGCCCGGAACAGGATCCCGTTCAGACGCCTGTCTCCCCTGGAAAAGATTCCTTCGAGAATGGATCGACTCACAGGCTGGGTTTTGAAACGGACCGTCCGGTACTTTTTCAGCTCGCTGCGGATCAAAGAATGTTTGCTCTCCAGAGTCTGGGCACTTTCCATTTTGAGCCATTGAAAAGGGGTATGGGGCTTCGGAATGAACGAAGAGATGCTGAGGTTAATTTGGGGTGATCTGGACAGGCTCTTCCGTCCCAAACGGAGGATTTCCTCAACCATCCTGACGATGCCCAACAAATCATCTTCATTTTCAGTAGGGAGCCCCACCATGAAGTAGAGCTTCAAGAGCTGCCATCCCTGGGAAAATGCATTGGATGCGGCTTTCCAAATATCCTCATCCTTTATGTTCTTATTGATAACACAACGCAGCCTCTCGGTCCCCGCTTCCGGAACAATCGTAAAGCCCGTTTTTTTCACTCTGACGATATTCTCGGCCACCGCTTCGGTCAAACCTTTTGGACGCAGCGATGAAAGGGATAAGGAGATCCGATTGGTTTCCAACTCGCTCATCAAATCTTTAACGGCTTCGTTGAGATAGGGATAGTCCCCGGTCGAAAGGGAAGGGAGAGAAGCCTCTTCATACCCTGTAGATTCCAGGCTTTTCAGGACCGTCTTGACCACGAAGGATGGATCTTTGACCCGGGATGGAAAATAGATGCTCGATGCCTGGCAGAAACGGCAATTTTGAGGGCAGCCCCGGGCCACTTCGACGGCCACTCTGTCGAATACAACACTGATGTTAGGAACGACAATTTTTTCCGGGAAGGGCGTCTCATGAAAAGGGTAAATCACTCTTTTTTTTATGCGGGATGGAGCCTTGCCGATGGGTTTTACCGCAAGAAGAGAGGAAGACTCGGATGTATAGGACTCATACAACGACGGCACATACACCCCAGGGATCCCGGCCATTTTTTCCAAAATGATCCGGCGGGGAAATCTTTCTTTTCTAAAAACAGAATAGGCATCAAGAATTTCGAGGACAGCTTCCTCTCCCTCTCCGATCAAGAAAAGATCAAAATAATCTGTGACGGGTTCCGGATTGAATGCGGCCGGCCCTCCGCCGATCACCAAAGGGTGCTCTTCCCCTCTCCGCTTGGACAAAAGTGGAATCTGTCCCAAATCGATGATGGTCAGAACATTAGAGAAATTGAGCTCATGCAGAAGGGAAAAACCAACCACATCAAACTGATAGAGAGGAATCCTGTTTTCCAGAGAAAACAGGGGCAGCTTCCGTTCGTGGAGGAGACTTTCGAGATCGGCTGCGGGCGCAAATACCCGTTCGGCCAAGATGGAATCTCTCTCATTTAGAATCGAGTAGAGAATTTTCTGTCCCAGGTAGGACATGCCGATTTCGTAAAGATCGGGAAAGGCGAGCACCACTTTGACATCGACGCTCTCCGGATCCTTTTTTATTACGTTCCACTCTCCCCCACTATATCGGCCCGGTTTTTGAATCCGCTTCAAGAGGTCTTCAAACTCGGCAGCACCCAGCATTTCCATGTCTTCAAATTTAACTCTTTTGCCTCAATGAGGCAAGCTGAAGTCGACGGGATACGAACCTTACTATCCATTCGAGGAAGAAATGAGGCAAGCCGCATTCAGACGTTGACAAATCTTCTCATTTTGACATTGACGACCAGAGAGACCGCTATGAAATTCGTCAGGAGAGAAGACCCTCCATAGCTGAGCAGAGGAAGAGGAATTCCCGCGATGGGAAAAAGGCCGACGGTCATCATCACATTGATGAAAAACTGACAGCTGATCCACATCGACACCATGAAGATGATGTACACCCCGGTCCTGTCCCTCGATTTGAAAACCGATTGAAAAAGTCTGAACAGGAAGAGAAAATAAAAGAGGAGGACGACCGCCACTCCCAAAAATCCCAACTCCTCACCAATGACGGAAAAAATGAAATCTGTATGACGTGCCGGCAGAAATCTCAGTTGGCTCTGGGTTCCCTTCCGGTAGCCTTTCCCCATAAAGCCCCCGGAACCGATGGCAATTTTCGATTGTGTGATCTGGTACCCCGACCCGAGAGGATCTTTTCCAGGAGAAACGAGGGTGGTCAGCCGGTCCTTTTGGTAATCTTTAAGGACGAAAGTCCAACCTGTAAAACCGAGTACGACGGCCAGGAGAAGAAAGACAATCACCATTCTTTTTGTCACTCCCGCCAGTATCAAAGCTCCCAGAAGGATTGGTATATAACTCAAGGCTGTTCCCAAGTCGGGCTGAAGTCCGATAAGCAACAGCGGGAAAAAAAGAACGGTTCCGCTCATCAAGATTTCTCCCAAAGTCAGGCTCGTGCGCTTGAACTGGGCGAAAAGTTGAGCAAGAACGAGCAGAACGGCGATTCTTGTGATTTCCGAGGGTTGGATCTGCATGAAGGGAAGTCTGATCCAGCTCTTGGCTCCCGAAATAAAAACCCCGAACAACAGTACACTCAGAAGAATAACCAGACAGAAAGCATAAAAGGGTAAAGAATAGTTTACGAGTGTATTGTAGTCAATGGAAAGAACGACAAAAAAAGCAACCAGGCTGACGGCGATCCAGAAAAGCTGTCTGAGATGATAGTTGCCCGGAAGATAGTGAGAGGCACTATAAATAACAGCTACACCGATGAGAGAATTGATCAGCAGCAGGCCGATCAAGACCCAATCGATATTTCTGACATGCGTTCTATCAATCATTAATCTCTCTGTACAGTTCAAACAGCAGCTTGGAAAGCGGTGCCGCCGTTTCCCCTCCGCCGCCTCCGTATTCAATCAGGACGGTGACCACAACTTGGGGGTCCCGCAGTGGTGCAAAACCCGTAAACCAGGAGTGTGTTTTTGTTATAATATTTCTCTGGGCCAATATTTTGGCAAGTTCTCTGCTGATGAGCTGAGTCGAACCCGTCTTGCCGCAGACATCAAATCCGGGGACTCGAGCACCGGCCGCTGTTCCCCCTTCGTTGACGGCCAGCCATGCTCCCCTGATGACTTTCTCAATGTGAGCCGGAGCAATAGCCACTGGTTCCATATCTATTTTTCTCTGGTTTTGGGCAGACTCATCCCCAATGTGGCCCTTCAAGACCGGTGTAATCTTTTTTCCTCTATTGGCGATGACCGCCGTGTGGACGGCGACCTGAAGTGGAGTCGCCTGGATTTGCCCCTGTCCGATAGAAATATTGATGGTTTCGCCTGGATACCAGGGCTCCCCTCTGGCCTGGCTCTTCCATTTCCTATCGGGAAACAAACCCTTATTCTCTCCGGGAAGGTCGATACCGGTCAGCCTCCCGAATCCGAGCATGTCCGCATAGTAGGCGATGGTGTCGATATCCATCTGCTTTCCAATTTGATAGAAAAAAATATTGCAGGAATGCTGTATGGCGCTGTAGAGATTGACATTGCCATGCCCCGGCTGGTACCAGCAGCTTTGCGGCCGGTTATAAATTATCACACTTCCTGTACAAAGGTGGGTAGTACTGGCGGTAATAACGCTGGTTTGAAGGGCTGTGAGCCCCATGGTCAACTTGAAGACGGACCCGGGTGCATAAAGTCCTCTTATGGCCCGATTGTCTAAAGGAGATTCAGGATCGTCCCTCAGGCTGGTCCACTCTTCCGGTGTGAAGCGGTTGATAAACCTGTTGGGATCGTAGCGGGGATAACTGGCCATGGCCAACACCTCTCCCGTCTTCGCATCCATGACAATGACCGCACCCTCTCTTCCTTCCAGGATTTCTTCGGCTTTTTCTTGAAGTTTCAAATCCAACGTCAACTGGACAGATTCGCCGTTAATGGGAGGCGTTCTGCTGATCTCGCCCCTGACTCTTCCCAGGCTGTCGACAACTTCCAGGAGTCTTCCCTCTGTTCCCAGAAGCTGGTTCTCGTACTGTCTTTCAATTCCTGTTTTTCCCACCAGGGTTCCGGCCCGTCTGTGGCTGTACTCTTCAGATTTCAGCTCGGCCAAGGAAATCTGTTGGAGATAGCCCAACACATGTGAGGCGAAACTCCCCATCGGGTACTCCCTTTTGGGCTCAGCCTGAATGTAAAGCTCGGGCAAATCCACCTTCCTGGCCTCGATTTGGGACACTTCCTCCAGTGAAAGTTCATCTTTGATGACGATGGGTTGAAAAAGAGGCAGAGTTTTGAATTCATTGACTCTCATCCTCAACTCTTCCTCATCTAAATTGAGAAGTTCGGCTATTTTCGGATACGATTCTTCAAGATTGTTGCTGTTCTCACGGACGATGGACACGGTGTAGGAGCCGATATTTTTGGCCAGGATCTCTCCATCCCTGGCTTTTATCAAGCCCCTTTGGGGAGGGAGGATGACTTCTCTTATCCGGTTTGCTTCAGATCTTTGCCAGTATTTCTGAAAATCGAGGACCTGGACTTTCCAAAAAAACAAAAAAAGGAAGATAAAAAGGATCCCCATGACAATGATTGTCTTTTGAGCCCTTTTGAAGTTGAGCGAAAGGTCTTCATATATTCTGCCGTTGTTCATTGGCTTCGATGTGTAACAGCTTTTTCCAGCTTCCGAAAAAGAGGAAAGAGAAGGAGAGCCACCAGTGCGGTGCTCAGGGGCTGAATGAAAAATAAACCATTGGACGTGTGAATTTTGTCCGCTATGACAAATGAATAAATCCCGATCCAGACAATCATTTCCCCTGAAAACATGAAAAGCATGAACACGAAGCGCCGGCTGAATGTGGTGACATTGATCCGTTTGGAAATGAATCCTGTGGCATACCCCATCAAGGTTTTTGAGATTCCCGAAATACCGAACACTCCTATCGAAAAGGAATCTTGAATCAATCCGCAGACGGTCCCCATCACTGCTCCCTGGACCTCCCCCCTTTTATATCCAAAATAAAAAACCAATACATTGAAGACATTCAAGAGACGGGCTGCTCCACTAGATATTTTCGTAAACAGGGTAAATAGGAGAACGACGGCAATGACTTCGATGGCCGATTCCAAAAAAGCTTTCAATTCATTTCACCCTAAAAAACGGACTGGGAATCCAGCTTGATAACGGCTAAGGCGTCGAGGTGACGGATTTGAAAAAACGGCCTGACTATAATCTGCTTGAAAAGCTCCTCGGTTGGAGTGACGGATATCACCTCACCGACTGGAATTCCAGGAGGATAAAGCTTGTCGAAGCCGGAGGTGCTCAAAACATCCCCCTCGACGATCCCCAGATCCGTCTGGACGATGTATTTGAGAACACACAATCCATCTTGGGAACCGTTGATTACTCCCGGCACTTTGCTTTGGTTGAACACGCTTGTGCCGCTGTCGGTATCCGTTATCAACTGCAGCTTGGCCTCTCTTGGGGTCACAGGACTTATGATCCGGCCCACCAGCTGTCCAAAGCGGTCCAAGACAATCATATCTTGCTCAATGCCATCCATCTCTCCACGGTTGATAACGACAGACTTATAAGGATTGACGATATCCATTTCTATGACCCGGGCAATAACAATCCGGCCTCTGATCTGCTCGAGGAGGTCCCGGATTTCCTGCTCCGTGTTCGCTTTGTTCAAAAGTCCTCTGAGAAGACGGTTTTCCAGCTGTAAAAAAAAGATTTCCTGTTTGATTTTTGTGTTCTCTCTGTGCACATTTCTGAGATCAAAATACCCTTTCCATGCTTTCCCGACTCCATGGATCACAGCTGTCACGCCGTTTTGGAGAGGGGAAAACAGAGAAAAAACGGCTTTTTCAAAGAAGCTGGCTTCGGCCCCCAGCGGGACTTGAAGAGATATCAAGACCAGCTGAAAAAGAACAAGACAGATGAGGATAACGGTGTTTTTTTTCTTTTTCAGAAAAGAGGGCATGAATAAATCAATTGATCAGATCAAGGATATCTTTTTCAACAATTCCAAATCATCAAGCATTTTGCCAGCGCCTAAAACCACTGATGTCAAGGGATCTTCAGTGATAAAAACAGGCAGCTGGGTTTCCTCTCTTAGGCGCTTATCAATATTTTTAAGGAGAGATCCGCCTCCAGTCAAGATGATGCCTCTGTCGATAATATCGGCCGACAACTCAGGAGGTGTTTTTTCCAAAGCGATGCGTACAGCGTTGACGATCGAGGCGACAACATCTTCCAGCGCTTCCCTGACTTCCTGGTCGTCGATCACGATAGTCTTAGGAATCCCTTCCCTCAAATCTCGGCCTTTGATTTCCATGGTCATAGGCTCATCGAGGGGATAAGCGGATCCTATCTGCATTTTGATCTGTTCCGAACTCTTCTCGCCAATGAGGAGGTTATATTTTTTCTTGATGTACTGGATGAGAGCTTCATCCATTTCATTGCCTGCTGTCCTTATTGAATGATTGAAGACAATTCCTCTGAGTGAAATGACTGCGATATCGGTCGTCCCTCCACCTATGTCGACAATCATGTTGCCCGTTGGCTCGGAGATCGGCAGTTCGGCGCCCACAGAAGCTGACATGGGCTGCTCGACGAGATACACTTCGGATGCCTTCGCTCTTAAGGCGACATCCTTGACCGCCCGTCTTTCCACTTGAGTAATACCGGTTGGTATGCCGATAACAATCCTCGGCCTGAGGACAAAAGTCCTGTTGTTGGTGGCTTTCTTGATGAAATAGTCGAGCATCTTCTCGGCGATTTCAAAATCGGCGATAACTCCATCCCGCATGGGCTTGATAGCCATAACACTGGCTGGAGTTTTGCCCAACATCTCTTTCGCTCTTTTGCCGACGGCTTCGACTTTCCCTGTTTGGGTGTTGACAACAACAATAGAGGGCTCCTGGACAATGATCCCCTTTCCTTTTAAATAGACTAGGGTATTGGCAGTACCCAAATCGATGGCTAGATCACAATAGAATCTTTCTTTCAGCCAACTGACGATGCTCATCTCTATCCTTTTCTTTCCAAAGGTCTTATAACACAATTTTTTCCTGCAAGCAAATCATTTCCCGAAGAAACAAGCATTTATAAAAGCGTGATATGGACCCTTCGAATAGCTTGACCAGCGGATTCCTCTTTTTTCCTTGATTTTTGTCCTTGCAAAATATATAGTCAGAAAAAATCAAACAACC